>JABWAM010000127.1 GCA_013360985.1 Verrucomicrobiia bacterium
CCCGCCGTGACGAGGAGCGGGGCGATCGGCCACGGGGGAAGGAGCGTCCGTCGCGAGATGAGAAACCACGCGGCGGCGCCGCCGGCCGCGAGGAAGAGCGCGGGGTCGGGCGGCAACGCCGCCGCGCTTTGGAGAACGATGCCGAAAGCAAAAAAGAGCGCGGCGGAGAGAAGCGGCTGTTTGGGGCGCCAGCCGCGGCGAAGACCGACGGAAACGGGCGCGGTCATCGAAGGGAGCCTTGCGCGAACGCGGGCGGAGGGCAATCCGGAAGGGAACGCCCCGATCTCCGCGCGCGGCGGGCTCAGCGGGCGGAGGGGCGCGCCTTGCGGCGAAAGGGCCACCACCAGTTCGCCTTGCCGACGAGGAGGAGCAGCGAAGGAAAGATGAGGAGACGGATGACCGTGGAATCAAACGCGATGGCCGCCGCCATGCCGGCGCCGAACTGGCGCGTCTCGAGGACGGAAACGAAGGCGAACGAAAGGAAGATCACGATCATCACGACGGCGGCGCCCGTGACCACGCGCCCGGTCAGCTCGATCCCGTGGCGGATGGCGAGCTTGTTGTTGTGGGATCGCCGCCATTCCTCATGGATCCGGCTGATGAGAAAGACCTGATAGTCCATCGAGATGCCGAACAGGGCGCAGAAGAGGAGCAGGATCACGACGGAACTCATGCCGAGGCTCCCCGCGACGTGCGAGGGGAGCAGGACGGCGCCGACGCCGAGCTGGAACCAAAGCGTGAGAAAACCGTAAGCGCCCAAGACCGAGAGGAGGTTCATGCCGATCGCCTGGAGCGGGACGAGGAACGAACGATAGATGAACGCGAAGCAAAGGAACGTCGTCGCGAGGCAAAAGATCGCGGTCCGCACCAGGTAGCGCTCCACGGCGCGATCGAGATCGAGCGTGGCGGCGACGACGCCCCCCACGCGACTGCTGAACCCGTCCTCCTCGGGCCACGCTTGGCGCGAAATCTCCCGCAGGTGATGGATCCAGCGCCGTCCCTCGACGGAGAGCGGGTTCCCGTCGAACATGGCGAGCACGAGGTGGCGCCGGCCGCCCTTCGAGAAAAAGAAGTCGGCGGGAATTTCGATGCTGAACCCTTGGCTCTTCGCCACCGCCAACTCGCTCCCGCCGATGGCGTCGAAGGTGTTGGGCGCGGCGCGCAGCTTGCGGAGGAAGGCGTACTCGCGGATGAGGTAGGCGCGTTCATCCATGTGCGCGGGGCGCTCGATGATCAAGACGGCGGGCATGAGCCAGCCGGCGCCGAAGCTGTTTTTGCAGAGGTTGTAGCCTTTGCGGGACTCGAGATTCGCGGGGAGAGACTCCGGGTTGAGCGACGCCGGTTCGAGATACGCCGAAGGGGCGGCGATGAGCGCCATGAGCCCGACGCCTCCGGCGAGGCAGAGCTTGGGATGCTCGACCACGAGATGCGTCCACTTCTTCCAGAAGGGAGGCCGCGGCTGCTGCGGCTTTCGAGAAACGATCCACCGATGGGTCACTTTGAAAAGCGGCGGAGCGATGAGAAAGATGCTGAGCAAAGCGCAAAGAATGATCGCGACGCCCGCGACGCCCATGGCGCGAAAGAAGGTGACGGGAGTGAAAATGAGCGCCGAAAACCCGATCGCGACGGTGATCCCCGAGCCGAGCAGAGTGGGCGACGCGAGGTGGAGCGCTTCGAGGATCGCTTCGTCCGGCGTGGCGTGGCGCAGGGCGCATTCGCGATAGCGCGCGAGGAAGATCAGCATGTAGTCCACGCCCACTCCCAGGCCGATCATCGAAAGGACACTCGGGACGAACATGGAGATTTCCATGACCTTTCCGACCTTGCTCATCACGGAAGCGCCCGCGGCGACGGCGGTGACCGCCACGACGATCGGCAGGAGCGCCGCGACGGGCGATCCAAAGACCCAGACCAGCACGAGGAAGCAGATCGGGAGGCCGATCCATTCGGCCTTTCGGAGCGCCGCGGTGGCTTCGATGTTGAGATCGTGGAAAAGCGCCGAAAGACCGGTCACGCGGATGCGATTGCCGATGGGGAGATCGAGCTTCCGGAGCGTTTTCTGAAGCTGGGAGGTGAGCGCCTCCGCTTCCTGATAGGAATGCGCATCGAGTTCGACCATCGCGAAGTTGCGCCGCGGTTCGCGCAAGACCTGCACCTCCACAGTGGTGTCCGACGGCAAACTCATGCGTTCCAGCGCGGCGGCGAGCTCCTGCCTTCGGGTTTCCCCTTCCTTGAACGAACGCACGGCGGTCTCGACGACGACGACGACGCGCCCGTCCGCCTCCACGTCGAGGTCGGCGACTTCCACGCCTCGCGGCAAACCGGCGGCGTGCATGGAGGCGATGATCCGCTGGGCTTCGTCGAAGGAACGGGCGTTGACGGTGATCGTGGCGACGATTTTTCGCCCGAGGTGCATATCGATGACCTGCTGAACGGCGGGCGTGCCGCGCAGCGCGGCGAGGGCCCTTTGCCAGTTGCGCTCCAGTTCGACCACGTCGCCGAGGCCCTCTTGCACGAGGATCGTCGGAAAGGCGATCGCGCGGGAGAAATCGGATTCCACCGCTCGAAGCACCGCCTCGCTTTCGCTGGTCGGAAGGCTGATCAAGCCGCCGCGGAGGCGTTTGGGCAGCTTGCCCGACTGCCACATGAGCGCGCCGGCGAGCGCCGCAAGGATCGCGAGCGCCCACCACGGATGACGCAGCTCCCGCAGCACGAGCTGCGTCCAGAAACGATGGAACCAACGCCGTCCGGGAAGTGAGAGATGCGAAGGCTTGGGCGTCATGAACGGGCGGCGAAACGCGACGCGTTAGGAGACATACGGATTGAAGCATCGCTCCCGGCCGATCGTGGTGGCGGGTCCATGCCCCGGATAAACGACCGTCTCCTCCGGCAGGACGAACATCTTTTCTCGGATCGAGGAGAGCAGATCTTCGCGCGAGCCGCCGGGGAGATCCCAACGCCCCACGCTTCTCGCGAAAAGGACGTCGCCGCCGAAAAGCCATTTCGCCGCGGCGAGATGAAAACTGAGCGAACCGGGGCAATGTCCCGGACAGAAAAGGAGGCCGAAGCGAAACGGCCCGATTTCCATCTCCCTCTCCGCGTCAAGGCGGCGGTCGGGCGTACACGGAGGAATGGCCGACAGCGGATGGAACGCGGCCTGAATCTCGGGGCGTTCAATCAGCGGCGAGGAATCGCGATGAATGAAGACGGGCGTCCCGAAACGGCCTTGGATCGCCGCGGCGTCCACGATGTGATCCCAATGTCCATGCGTGAGAAGGAGCGCGGCGAGTTTCGCGCCACGCTTGCCGAGGGCCGATGCGACAAAATCGGCCATCCCTTCCGGCGCATCCACCGCGACGGCGACGCCGTCGTCCGAAACGAGATATCCGTTCGTCTCCACCATCCCGCCACAAAAAGTTTCCAGATGCATCGGCATTCAAGGCTCTCGCCGCCACCCCAAGCGAAGCCGAGGCCCCTTCAGGAACGACCGAGGCGCTGCATCACGGCGAGGGCGACCTGTTCGAGGATCTCAGCGGAGGTCACTTCGCGGTAGCGGCGTTCGACGCGTTCGCCGCGGCGGCGGTTAAAGCCGAAAAGCGAATCGGATGAAACCTGGGCAAGTTTGACGCCGTCCTTGAGAGAGACCACCGTGGCGGTGGCGCTCATCCGTTCCTCGGAACGATCCTCTCCCGAAGGCTGAAGGATCGCGATCCGTTTCTTCCGCACAAGGATCTCGATGGCAAGATCGGCGGACTTGCGAAGACTCTCGATCTCGCGCCGCTCGCGGTCGTCAGCGGGCGCGGTAAGAAAGTTGGGGTCGGCGTCGCGAAAGAGGCGTTGCGCAAGCTCCGCCGTCCGCTGGTCCACGAAACGCGCGCCGGCTTCGACAAACGGCGCCTGAAAGACCTCCTCCATTTCCCGCGCCTCCATTTCGGTGACCGCAGACGGCGGACGATGCAGCGACTCGGTGCGCCGCACCGAAACGCCGGTGGAGGTTTGCGCTTCGCCTCCCTTGCCGCTCACGGCGGCCGGGGAAGACACCGTCGCGCGGTTGTCCGTGCCGATCTGCACGGTGGAAGAAGGGAGCAAAGGCGCCGGGTCGCCCTTCGTCTTGATGCTGCGGTCGGCGCGCTCGATCTGGAGCAGTTCGCCGCGATCGCGGACCAGTTCGCGGTTCACGAAGATCAGGAGGCGAGGATTGCCGAGCTTGGCGTAGGCCCCGCGAAACCTCTGAATCGCGCCGTCCCAGTCGGGGATCGGCATGGGCGGACCGGCGTTCCACGCCGTCGCATCCGCGCGTTGGGGATGATCCGCGAACGCGCTCGACGCCGCAACGGCGAGCGCAAGGAGAAAGAGAACGGCGCGCATGAAATCAATCCTCCTTTTCGCGCCCCGGCGCGTAGCGCACCCGAACGACGAACTTCGCGGCTTCCGTCGTCAGCGCCGACTGGGTGAAATAGGCGACTTGTCCCGGCGTGAGGACCAAAGGCGCCCAAGCCGGCTCGCTGCCTGTTTGGCTGTAGAGCACGCGCCCCTGATCGTCCTTAAAAACGGTTTGCACCTGGAGATGCAGGGTTTCGTCGTTCGTCCGATTGCGAAGGGGGGCTTGAAAGCTGATGCGTTGGTTGGCGGCGCGCGTGACGAGCACCCGACCGACGTCGAGGACGCGCCGGAGGTCCTTGTGGAGCAAAACCACGGGAGCGTCTCCTTCGTCTTCGAGAATCGGACGGTCGGTTTTTGCCGTGTAAGGCCCGGAAACGCATCCAGCGAGACAGATCGCGGCGAATGCCGCGGCAAGGGTCCAGGAAGTTTTCATAAGAAAATGCGAGGCGGCGCCCCGTCGGCGCGCGGCCTCAGAAACGCAGAAAGCAAAGGGAGAGCGGCGCATGAGGTTGCTCGGGGGCATGAAAGTCGAAAGTTTGATTCTCCGCAGGGCGCCCGGCGGCGTCCAGCCCAATGACTTCTAGCACATTTCGGCCCGGTGGAACAGTCAGCCCGATCAGAAAAATCGAGTGGGGAAGATTGTCCCACCGGCGGACGTCGGTTTCGGGACGGGAGGACGCGGAAGCAAGGGCCGATCCGAGCGCGGCGGCGCCGAGAGCGCCGGCGGCGATGTCGCTCTGCCCGCTGATCGCCGTTCCAACCGCGGCGACGCCGAGAACGGTCGCGGCGGCGCCGGCGCCTTCGGTGAAATCCGCCTTGCCGGCCAGAATGCGGTCCGCCGCGCGGGCGCCGCGGGTGGACGCTTGGAAGAAAAGATTTTCGGCGGCGGCCGCGCGGGCGAGAAGCGCGCCGGAGCGACGCACCTCGACCTTCGGGATCAGGAGCGGCAGTTCGCTGTAAAAAAGGGCTTCGCCCTGCCGTCCGCCGCGGGCCTTGATCGGCCCCTGGCCGGCCTCGACGACGAGGAGGAGGTTCTGCTCGGCGCGCGGCGCGGGAAAGTCGCCTTGGCGCGAGGGAAACTTCGCGGCGCGCGCGAGCGCGGCCGCCGCCTCTTCGGGGCGTCCCTGCTTGAGCGCGGCGAGGGCGAGCCCCCATTCGGCGCCGCCCCAATCGGCGGAGGGAATGTTCGCGTCCTCTCCGCGAAGGTCCTGGAGCTGGCTGCGTTTGAAGCAGGCGGCGGCGTTGTCGAAGTCCTGATCCCGGAGATAGAGCAGGCCGCGGTAAAAATAGAGCGCCGCGCGTTCGTAAGGCTCCCCTTTGAACCACTTCTCGCGCTCGGCGACGAAGACGCTCTTGGCGCGTTCCGCCTGCGGCGCGCCCTCTTGGAGCGCCTCGACCTCGGGGATCGCGCGGTCGAAAAAGCGTTTTGCGAGATCGAAACGGCCGATGCGGATGGCCGTCAAGCCGGCGCGCATCGCGTGGAGGACGGAGTTTTGGCGCCCCTCGCTGTAGAGGCCGATCACCTCGAGCTCGAGGGCGGGCGGAATGCCCTCCTCGCGGACGCGCGCTTCGGCGGCAGCCCACGCCTCGTCCGGGATCTCCGTGCCCGAAGCGGAGAGATGCTTCGCCCCGGCGCACCCCGCGGAGAAGATCGTGAGTCCCGCGGCGACCAGCGCCGCCAAGCCGATTTGCCGCCGCGTCATGGCGGAAACTTTTTCAGGTGCGCCTCGCTCAGCGATAGATCGCGTTTTCGCGACCCTCCTTTTTGACTTCGTACTGATTCTCCCAGAGGAGCACGTCCTGAAAATCCACGAGCTTGAACGCCACGAGAAACCAGTCGCTCTGGCCGCGTTTGCTGGAGGTCGAAATCCCGCGCACCTCGGCGGTGAGGACGTAGTCGTACGTCGCGCCGACGCGGCCGGTCGCCGCCGTACCGCCGGGCTGAACGGCGCCCGACTCGCGAAGTTCTTGCTCGCGTTCGTTGGCCTTTGCGGCGGCGTCGCGCGCCAAAAAGCGCACCTTGCCCGGGGCATACTGCATGAGCGTGCCGCGGAGCTTGGTCGTGTAGAGATCGGTGTCGATCGGGCTCGCGCTGCGGTTGGTCACCGGCGCGATAAGGATCATCGGAGGTTTCGCGGCGCTTGCGATCGCGGGGAGATTGACGATGGATTGCGCGGCCTTCTGCGCAGCCGAGGCGATGTCCTGGGATTCGAGTCCCGTGCCGGCGACTTCCCCCAAAGCGCCGGGATCCACGTAGCGAACGGAGGGCTCGGGCGTTTCGGCGCAACCGAAAAGCAGGGCGGCGAAAGCGGCGGCGGCGAAGAGGCGTTTCATGCGCCTCCTATATGGGAACTGCCCGTTTCCGTCAACTCTCGCCGTTTGGCTCCTTCCCTCGGCGTCTCCTCCAAAAAATCCACGGGAAAATCTTGCTTCCCGAGAAGGCTCTCATCGTCCTCCATCGAGAACCGGATCGGAAGGGAGGCAATATGGCGGCCTGCTCCGAAAAATTGCGGCGACGCGGCGGCGGCGCTTTCCCCTCCCCAAATCCACGGATAAACTCAATTTCCAGAGAGCAACCCTCATCATTATCCATTGAGGATCGGAGGGGTGGGTTGTGTCGAGATTTTCGACTCCCCACAAGAGGGGTGCGACGGCTCGGCCGGCGGCCTCGCCCTCCCTTTCCACCGTCCGTGCTTGGGAAAAATCCGCTCGGTCGCGAAGCGAGGGAAGGCGCCGCCGGCGGCGGCGCCGCGGCCGCGGCTTGAGTCCAAAATGTTGCGAGGGCGTCGCATGTTCCTCGACCGAGGATGGACTCCCCCCACGCCTTACGCGGGGATTTGGACCCTCGCTTCCGCGTTGT
>JABWAM010000128.1 GCA_013360985.1 Verrucomicrobiia bacterium
GGCTGTAGCGCAGTTTGGCTAGCGCGCTTGGTTCGGGACCAAGAGGTCGAGGGTTCAAATCCCTCCAGCCCGACCAGCCTTCGCTCGCCGCTGATGCGGCGAGCTACGGCTCGGCACGCCAGCGGCGAGCGAAGGCTGAACCATGAAAAGACGGCTTCCTCTACGTCTACATCTTGCGATCCGAAAGCAATCGGCCACATTTCTACACCGGCTTCGCCGAGGGCCTCGACTCGCGCCTCAAACATCACAACTCCGACGGCGACCCCCACGCGGCCAAGGACCGTCCCTGGCGTATCAAGACCGCCATCGCCCTCACGGACTGCGAGCAAACCCTTGCGTTTGAACGCTACCTGAAGTCCCCATCCAGCCGAGCATTCGCCAGCCGGACTTTCGCATCGTTCAGATCGGGGCCTACGTGGGAAACTCCTCGAACGACCCTCTCTCTCCGCTCCTTCATGCCAACGCCCGACGGCCGGCCCGGACGAATCCGCCCCGCCATCGCATCGTGTTTGTCGAACCCGTGCGCGAGTGCTTGACCGACTGGTTGCCAGCTATGCGGGCATCCCGGGCCTCCGCTTCGAGAATGGCGCGATCTCCGACCGCGACGGCCCGGCGATGTTCCATCGCCTTGCGGTCGACCCCGTCGCCCATGGTTTCCCCGAATGGCTCGCTCAAAAAAGAACGCATGGAGGAACTCTGGGAGCGCCACGAGGCGGACGCTGCGTGCCAGCGTTTCTGGCAGAAACATTCCGTCTCGGAGAAGGTGGAATGCCTGACCTTCGAGTCGCTCGAGCTGCCGCGCAAGGTCGACGCCGGTTAGACGCACCAATTCGCCGCCGCAGCGTCCGCATCAACGAGCGGGCATTCGAGGCGCCCAGAGGCAGGGAGGCGTTCGATCTGGGTCGCGCCGTGTTCGCCGACGTCAAAGACCGTCGCGCTGAAGCGGATCGGGTTCCCCTCTCCGCGGAGCGGGAGGGCGGCTTCGAGCACGCGGGCGAAGCGCGCTTCCGCCCCGTTGGGCGCTTGAAGGAAGAAGGCCTCTGAAGTCGGCGGAAGCCAGGCGAGGCGCGCCTCCTCCAGTCCTTCGCCGCTCACGACGATCTCGAGGCGGGGATGCTTGGCGAGCGCGGGCGTTCCGTCGAAACGCAGGAAGAGGCGGCGCGCGTTCGTGCCGTAGGCGAGGGCGGCGACGACGCGTTCGGTTTGGAACATCGCGCCGCGAGAGGGCGTCGGCTGAAAGACGCCGGCGTCGCGCCATTCGAAGAAGGTGGTTACCCGTCCGTCAATGACGGGCTGGATGGGCGCGATCGGCGGCGCGCTGGCCGCGGCGGCCGCGGCGTCCGGCCGACAGATCGAGACGGACAGGTCCGCGGGCGGTTCTTCGCCGCAGAGGCGGTAGGCGTGCTGGAGGTGCGCGCGAAAGAGCTGGTCGAAGAGGAGGTCGTTGTCGGTGGTGAAATCGCCGCCGTACCACCAGAACCAGTCGCTCCCCTCGGCGGCGTAGAGCGCCTGCTCCACGGCCCGGGCGGTCTCCGCCGCGACGGTGTTGCGGCAGTCTTCCCACCAGCGTCGGGTGCGGCCGAGGAGTTCCCAGGCGCGGTTTTCTTCGGGATCGCCGATCCAGATGTCGAAGTTCGCCTGGATCCAGGAGCCGGTGTGCAGTTGGGTGAGTCGCTGGCGCGCGCGCGGGAGCGCGGCGTGTTCCGCGAGGGTGGTCGTCCGCCAGGCGCCGTTGCGCGCGAGGCCGGCGTACCAGGCTTCAAGAAACGATTCGCCGCCATCGGCGAAATATTCCCAGGCGTTTTCGCCGTCGAGGATGATCGCGGCGAGCGGATCGGCGCGATCCTTGACGGCGGCGGCGATGCCCTCAAAGCGGTCGAGGATGAAGGCGGCGGCGGCGTCGGCCGGATTTTTCGAGGCGGAAAATCCGATGAAATCGCTGAGGAGGCGGTCGCGAAAGACGGTCGTCATGCAGGCGCCCTCCCATTCCGCCGCGTAGGAGGCGTAGAGCGCCAGACGCGGAGCGTCGTGGGCGCCCGCGCGGGCGAGGCTGCGGAAGAGGATCTCCTCGTCGGTTGCCATCCAGCGGAATCCGTGCCGCTGCACGGCGGGCAACATCTCCGGGCAGACGGCGCCTTCGGAAGGCCAGAGGCCCGTCGGCGCGGCGCCGAAGAGGCGGGTGTGTTGTTCCACGGCGAGGCGGAGTTGCGCCTCGAGATCGTCGGGCCAGCGGAAGGGCGGAGGGAGCGTCGCCATCGGCATTGCGCGCAAGGCGAACTCCGTGTCGCAGATCAGCGGGCTGATCGGATGAAAAAAAGGGCTGGTGCTGAGTTCGACGCCGCCGCGCTCGGCGAGCCGGCGGTAGCGGCCGATCAACCCTTCGAGCACGCGCTGATGCGCGTCGAGGACCGCGCGTTTGTCTTCCTCGGAAAATCCGCGCCCTTTGCGGCGCAACTCATCGAGTTCGGGGCGTTCGCGGAACGCCGCATGCCCGCACCAGGCGAGATTGAACCATACCTGTAGATCGAGGAAGTCCTGACGGGAAAACGCCGAAGCGACGGCGTCGAGCGAGGCGTGTCCGAGATCGTAGCCGCGCCGCGCGAGGAGCTCGTGATAGCGGGGGTTGGGACGAACGAGATTGTCCCAATTGGCCTTAAAGAAGTGTTCCAGCAGAAGACGTTTTTCGACGGGACCGAGCTCCGCGGCGGGGATCAGCGTCCACTCGCGCCAGAGATCGCGCACGTCGCCCCGCGCGAGTTCCTCGATCTGCTTCAGCAGAACCGGCGTGAGATTGAAGGCCATGCGGATCTCGGGATGACGCTCCGCCATCGCCGCCATGTCGAGGTAGCCTTTCACCGCATGGAGACGCACCCAGGGCATCATCGCGGTCCGCGTGGACGGATCCACGTAATACGGCTGATGCATGTGCCAGAGCAGCGCGATGTGCAGCATGGAGGGATGGGCGGAAAGCCGAAGACTTCAGGCGGGACCGAGGAGTTCAGACGGAGCGAAGCGGTCTTGAAGGAGAAAAAATGGGAGCAGAGAGAAGGAGATCACGGCGTCTTGGCGGGAACGACTTTGCGGACGGGGAAGGGGAAGCGGAGCTTGAGCGCGTTGTCGAGCGACACCTCGACCCAGTAGACGCCCTCTTGCTGGAACTGGACGTTGGCGAAGACGGTGACCTGGGTGAGGTGATCTTCGGCGTTGCGCAGGTCGAGGAGACTTTGGCTCGCGGCGATGACGCTCGTGTTGTCGGGGAGCAGGAAGCGGTGGGCGAGGCGGAATCGGCCGACGCCGCAGCACCAGCGGGTGAAGAGGAGCAGTTTCTGGGCGGTGACCGGGAGCGCGGGAACGGCGAGTCCGCCGAGCACGCCGACGAGCAGGAAGCTCCCGTTCGCTTCCTGGCGCACGTCTTCGCAGAGGAGGCAGGTCTGAAGGTCGGGAGAGATCGTTTCGCTCACGGGAGATCGGTTTGCGCCGCAGGATGGAGCGCCGCCGTCGGGCGCGTCAAGCCGCATGGCGCGGCCCCCAATCCACGGATCAACTTCGTTTTCCGAGAGATCCCTTCCTCATCATCCATCGAGGATCGGAGGGATGGGTCATGCCGAGATTCCAGACTTTCCATGAGAAGGGGGCGACGGCTCGGCCGGCGGCCTCGCCCTCCCATTCCACCGTCCGTGCTTGGGAAAAAGCCGCTCGGCCGCGGAGCGAGGGCGGATACCGGCGGCGGCGGCGTTGCTGCAGCAGCTTCAACACAAAACGTTGTGAAAACGTCCCACATTTCTCGGTCGAGGATGAGTTTTCCTACGCCTTACGCGGGGATTTGGGCGCGGCGGTATTCTCTTTGCGCGCCGCTTTATGTTTGATTTTGCGGCGGCACGGCGCACCTTTTCTCTTATGCGCACCACGCCCCAGGCGTTCGTTCTCGCGCTTCTGGCGTCGAGCCTCTTCGGCTGCCTTGGTCAGCCCGAGGCGTCCGCGCCGGGGATCAAGGTGGACAGCGATCCTCCCGGCGCGGTGTTGAGCATCAATGGGAAAGAGATCGGCCGGACTCCGTACTTTTGGAGGTCGCCGCCGGCCGGCAAAGCGCTTCTTCAGTTTGCGCGGGAGGGTTGCGAGCCGCTGGAGAGATTTGTGACGGTGGATCCCGCCGCGCTCGCCGACGTGGTGGTGAAGCTGGAGCGCGTGCAAGGCCTCGTGCTCTTTCAATCGGCGCCCAGCGGCGCGGAGGTGACGGTGAACGGCGCCTTCAAAGGGAAAGCGCCCCTCCTTTCCACCGATCTCCCCGCGGGGCGGCATCACGCCGTCTTTCGTCTCGAGGGATACGATCCGCGGGAGGTGGATCTCGAAATCCGCGATCGCACGCCGCAGATCTGCGCGATGAACATGCGTTCGATCTACGCGACGATTCGCGTAGAATCCACGCCTCCAGGCGCCGCCGTGATGCTCGACGGGATCCATAAAGGACAAACGCCATGCGCCGTCGAGGAGGTCTTGGTCGGCGACCACAAGCTCAAGCTCGTGCGAGAAGGCTACAAGGATTTCGAGACCGACCTCCGCGTTGCCCAGACCGGCACGCAGCCGGTGATGGTGAAGCTCGAGGAAAAGTTCGCGGCGATCGACGTCGTGTCCACGCCGCCGGATGCCCGGGTAAGCCTCAACGGAGAGTTCAAGGGGCGCACCCCACTCCAGATTTCCGGCCTGCGCGACGGCGTCTATTCCGTGACCATCGAGAAGGCCGGCTTCGACAAGGCGATCCGTGAGGTGAGGATCGCGCGGAATCAGGACGCCAAGGTCGACGTCAATTTGGAGAAGGGAACCGGAGTGCTCGCGCTCACGATTTCTCCCTCGGGCGCGTCGATCTTCGTTGAAGACGAGATGAAGGGAACTTCCGCGGAGAGACCGTATCTTCTCGAGCTTCCGCCGGGGAGCTACAAGGTGCGGGTGAGCAAGGGGCTCATTATCGCCCGCAGAATTTTACGATGACGGTTGTCGCGCGGAAAACGGTTTCCCGAGAGGTCAGCCTGCAGAAGATTTGGGTGAAAGACACGACGGTCGTCCTTCGCCAGGATCAGCGTGTGCGCGAGGGGATGCTGATCGCGAAGTATCCGAACGGCACGGTGCGACTGGAGACGTCGCCGGGTGTTTTCGAGGAGTACGCCGCGGACGAAATCCAAACCGTCGCGCCGATCAAGGCCCCGTAGCTCGTCGGCGACGAAGTTTGCCCTCGCCGGCGCGGTTATCCTTGGGGTTTCGCGGCTTGGATGCGCAGATCGCGGAGTTGGCGCGGCTCGGCTTCTCCGGGCGAGTTCGTCATGAGGTCCTGCGCCTTCGCGTTTTTGGGAAAGGCAATGACTTCGCGGATGCTCTCGGCGCCGCAGAGGATCGCGCAGAGGCGGTCGAAGCCGACGGCAATTCCGCCATGCGGCGGGGCGCCGAAGCTGAGGGCCTTGACGAGATAGCCGAAGCGCGAGTCGGCGATCTCCTTGGGAATTTTGAGCACGTCTTCGAAGACCATGCGCTGCACCTCGGGTTGATGGATGCGGATCGAGCCGCCGCCGAGCTCCACGCCGTTGAGGACGAGGTCGTAGTGTTGGCCGCGGACCTTGGTGGGATCGGTCTTGAGCAACGGCACATCCTCGGGCACGGGCGCGGTGAAGGGATGATGCGTGCTGACGTGGCGCTGGGAATCCCGGTCGAAGGTCATGAGGGGAAAATCCACCACCCAGAGGAAGTCCCAGGTGTTTTCGGGGATCCGCAGCTTGCCGAGCTTGCGCAAGATCTCCGCGAGGATCGTCCGCAGCTTACCGAGCACGTCGCAGGCCGGCGCCCACGCGTCGGCGGCGAAGAGGATCAGGTCGCCCTCCTCGACGGCGAGGCGTTCGGCGAGCGCCGCTTTTTCCGCGTCGCTGAAGAATTTGACGATGGGCGATTTCCAGGCGCCGCCTTCGACCTTGATCCAGGCGAGCCCTTTGGCGCCCGCGGCCTTGGCGTGTTCGGTGAGGAGATCGATTTGGCCTTGCGTGGCGTCCGCGAACCCTTTGGCGTTGATCGCCTTGACGACCCCGCCCGCGGCGACGGCGCCGGCGAAGACCTTGAACGCGCTCGCGCGGAAGGCGTCGGTGAGGTCCACGAGTCGCATGGCGAAGCGGCGATCCGGTTTGTCGCTGCCGAAGGTGTCCATCGCCTCGCGGAAAGAGAGGCGCGGAAAGGGAATGGCGAGGTCCACGCCGAGCGCGGTCTTCCAGACGCGCCGCATCATTCCCTCGACGAGGCGGTAGAGGTCTTCCCGCTCGATGAACGACATCTCGAGATCGATCTGGGTGAACTCGGGCTGCCGGTCGGCGCGGAGGTCTTCGTCCCGGAAGCATCGGGCCATTTGGTAATAGCGCTCGATCCCCGCCACCATGAGGAGCTGCTTGAACTGTTGCGGCGATTGAGGGAGCGCGTAGAACAAGCCGGGGTGAACGCGCGACGGCACGAGATATTCCCGCGCGCCTTCGGGGGTGCTTTTGAAGAGCATCGGGGTCTCGATCTCCACGAAGCCTTCTCCGTCGAGGTGCGCGCGCACGGCGGAGGCCACCGCATGACGGAGGCGGAGATGCCTCGTCATGCGCGGTCGGCGGAGATCGAGGTAGCGATACTGGAGACGCAGGTCCTCGTTCACGTTTTCCTCGTCGAGCGGCCAGGGGGGCGTTTCGCTGCGGTTGAGGACGTCGAGCGTCAACGCATGGACCTCGATCTCGCCGGTCGCGAGCTTCGGGTTGGCCGTGCCCTCGGGGCGCGCGGCGACTTTACCCCGGACGCGGACGACGTCCTCGGACCGCAGATCGTGCGAACCGGGAAGATTTTGCGGATCGAAGACGACCTGGGTGAGCCCCTCGCGATCGCGAAGGTCCACGAAGACCAGGCCTCCGTGGTCGCGGCGGGAAGCGACCCAGCCGGAGAGGGTGACCTCGCTCCCCGCGTGAGAGAGGCGGAGCTCGGCGCAATGATGAGTGCGATAGGTGGACATGAGGAAGCGCGAAGCGTAGCTCGCGCCTTTCATAATCTCAAGATCGCGGAGGGCGCCCAAATCCCCGCGTCAGGCGTGGAGGGAGTCCATTCTCAGTCGAGGAATATGCGACGCCTTCCCTCGCTTCGCGACCAAGCGGATTTTTCCCAAGCATAGACTGTGG
>JABWAM010000129.1 GCA_013360985.1 Verrucomicrobiia bacterium
AGGCCGCGCGGCGCGCGCGCGAGACGGTGCGCAAGAGCGCGCTCACGGGCGGCGGCCTGCCCGGCAAACTCGCCGACTGTTCCGACCGCGACCCGCGCAACTGCGAGTTGTACATCGTCGAGGGCGATTCCGCGGGCGGTTCCGCCAAGCAGGGGCGCGACCGCCGGTTCCAGGCGATCCTCCCGATTCGCGGCAAGCTCATCAACGTGGAGAAGGCGCGCCTCGACAAGGTGCTTCAGAACAACGAGATCCGCACGATGATCACGGCCGTCGGCACCGGCATCGGCGACGGCGAAGGGGAAGGAGCCTTCAACGCCGAGAAGTTGCGCTATCACAAGATCATCATCATGACTGATGCGGACGTGGACGGTTCCCATATCCGCACGCTCCTGCTGACCTTTTTCTACCGTCAGATGCCCGCGCTCATCCGTCAGGGGCACGTCTATATCGCGCAGCCGCCCCTTTACCAGGTGAAGCGCAAGAAACGCGAGGAATACGTCGAAGACGACGTGGCGCTCAACCGCATCCTCATTTCGCTCGGGACCGAGGACATTCGCCTGCGCAACCTTGCGGACGGCAAGGAGTTGTCCACGAAACAACTCACGGAGATCCTCGAGCTGCTCGAAGCGCTCGACAAGTACAGCCGCGCCGTCCGCCGCCACGGAGGCGAGTTCGAGGAGTACCTCGCCCATCGCCACCCGAAGAGCGGCGAGCTTCCGCGGCATCTCGTCCGGGTGCGCGAGGGCAACGAAGAGACGGTGCATTACTTCCATTCCGAGGACGAACTCGCGAAGTTCGCCCAGAACAACGCCGACCTCGGTCTCTTCGACGCGGAAGACCGCAATGGGAATGGGAATGGGAACGGCAACGGGAAAGAGGACAGCGCGGCGAAGACGGCGGCCACCCGTCGCGCCCGCCATATCGAGCTGCATGAAAGCAAGGCGGTGGCCGATCTCTTGGAACGGCTTGCGAAAAAGGGCCTCAAGATCGAGCACTATACCGCGCAGAATCAGCCGCTCTACGAACTGATCGAAGGCGAAGGCGACGACGCGAAGGTCCGCCCGATCCACGCGATTCCCGACATCCTCGCGGGCATCAAGGAGATCGGCCGGCGCGGCATTCAGATCAAACGGTTCAAGGGGTTGGGCGAAATGAACGCCAAAGAACTCTTTGCCACGACGATGGATCCCGTGAACCGCAAGCTCCTGCGGATTGATCTGACCGACGCCGTCGAGGCGGAAAAGATGTTCACGATCCTCATGGGCGACGAGGTCGAGCCGCGCCGACAGTTCATCGAAGACAACGCCCTGAACGTCCGCAACCTGGACGTGTAAATCCGAAGGCGGACGGCTGCGCCCGGGCTTGCCTTGCCGCATTCGCCGCTCCAAGATAACTCAAACGTTTGAGTCTCGGGCCATGCAAATGAGAGATCGCGCCGCGCCAAACGCGAAGGAACGAGTTTTCTCGATCTTATTTCCCGGCCGTCATCTCGCATGAAGCGTCCCGCGCCACCCGTCCGACGCGAAAACCTCGTGGACTTGAGTCGGATCGAGAACCACGGAGTCCCGACCGCCAGCGATTCGATCGAGGAAAACTACGCCTGCCAGGCGGATGCGTTCGCCGACGGCAAGCCGCACACCGCGTGGGTCACGGGGCGCGTCATGCGCGAGCACTGGGCCTCCGTGAAATGGCGCAAGATCGCGGTCACCCTCCGCCGCATCGAACTCGATTTCACTCCGCGCACCCTCGATTACGACGCAATCCTTTCCTACATTGATCAACGCAAGGAACGCATCCGCGTCCGTACGAGACGCCCGCGCGCGTTCCAGATCGAGGCTCTCGCGGCGGGCCGCTGGACGGTGATCCATCCCTGGTCCGCCCGCATCCCCTGGTCTTCGCGATTCCGGTGCGAACTCCGCCTGCCCGCCCCGCTGCGGGACGTGAAGGAAGTCCGCCTTAGACTCCGTTCTCGCGCCGCGGACGAATGTTTTGCGGTGCGCGCCTGGCGTCTCCTCGGCGACCGCCCCGTCACCAGCCGCGATCTCCGCCCCGCGTGGAAAGCGGAGTGGATCTGGGGCGAACGCGAGCCCGTCGTCCCCAACTTCGGTTTCGTCCGCCGCTTCTTTCGTCGAGTTTTCACGGTCGCCGACCCCCGCGCGATCCGGGAGGCGCGCCTCCTTTTTGTGGCCTACGACCGGGGAATCGTCTTCTTGAACGGACACGAGATCGCGCGCACGAACAGCCCCGTCCTCGGCCTCAACCGCCTCGGCGCGCGGGTGCGCGTCCCTCCGCGCCTTTTTCGCAAGGGGCGCAATCTCCTCGCGATTCAGGGCGAGATCGTGGAGAACCACCGTTTTTCTTTTGGGATCCTGGCCGAACTCTGGATCGCCCGTCGCCGCGGCGCCCGCCAATGTCTCGCAACCGCTCCCGGAGCTTTTCAGGTCTCCACCGTGGACGATCCCGGTTGGAACCGCGACCTCGACGGCTTTGATCGCCCCCATTGGATCCCGGCGCAACCCATTCTGCAGCCGGCCACGAGTTATGGGATCGGACGGCAACCCCTGCGCGCCGTGGATCCCAACGCCGAACCCGCATGGATGTACACCGAGGAGTACACGCCCCCGTGGTTCGACGGCGCGGTCCGCGTTTCGCGCGTGGAAGTCACCCCCAAAATCCCCAGAGCCGGCGAGCGATTCGCGCTCGAAGTGGACGTGCGTGTCCGACGACCGCTCGCCGACGCGTACGCGATGCTGGCGCAGTACGGAGAACAGGGGCCCGCCGAAATTCGTTCGATGGACTTCAGCCCGGGCGAAGGCTGGCTCCCTCCGCAGGAAGCGCTTCCCCGCGGATTTCGCGGAAAGAAGACCCTCGTGTTGCGCGGCGTCTGGCCCGAGGGCGCGTCCGCGTGCCAACCGGTTTGGCTGCGGTTCTGCAACGCGCGGTCGCAACTGGCTTTCGAGAAGGGGTCGGTCGGGGAACTCTCCGAAGATCCCCACCCGGGCCGCCTCCGGGTCCTCCTCGGGCGATCTCCCTTTCTCCACGCGCGCGCCGTCTTTCCGCGATGCCGGATCCTTCCGGGCGGCCGGATCTCGATTGATGGCCAGGTCGTCGCGCCGATCCTGTACACCTCTTCGATCAGTCGGTCCGATCTGCAGATGGATTATCTCGCGTCGGGCATCCGACTCTTCCGGATCGTGCCGCAAAACACCTGTTCGCTCGTGCCTTCGCAGGAACCCGAGGAGATGCACTATCGACGCATCCTTCGCCTGATTCGCCTTCACGCCGAAGCCGTGCTTTCCGTGGCGCCCGAGGCCCGCTTCCTCCTGATGCTCCGATTGGACATGCCCAACGCCTGGAAACAGGAACATCCCGAGGAATGGATCGTCATGGGGCGCAATCAAACCCTCATGCCCGTCGCGGATCCCCGAGAAATCGCGTTTGGCTACGTCCAGGAAACCCCCAACGCCCCGGGAACCCTCGGGAAAACGCGCCGCGCCGTGCGCGAGTTCCTCCGCCTCTTGAAACGCGAAGCGTACGCCTCCAGCGTCATCGGCGTCGCCTTCTACCACGGGATTGCCGGCGAAAACTACTTCGGCCTCGAGAACAACCTCCTCGCGGATCGTCAGGGGCGCATCTTTCTCGCCGACCGCAAGGATTATCTGATCGGCGACGTGGGCTACGCCGCGCGCCGCAGCCTGCGCGACTGGCTCCGCGCCAAGTACCGCACCCGCCGCGCGCTCGCCCGGGCATGGAAAGTTCCCGACATGGATTTCGACGACGTGGTCAACCCCGCGAAATGGCCGAACCAGGAAATCCACGCGCGCCTCATGTGGCACGATCGTCCCGCGGGAAGATTCATCTTCCGCGATCGCCGCGAGGAAGGGAATTTTTACCACGATTTCGTTCGCCATCAGAACGAAGCGCGCGTCGAACTCTTCTCCGAAGCCTGCCGCGAAGTGAAACGGGCGAGCGGCGGACGCCTCCTCGCAGGCGGTTACTCGGGCTGCTACGCGCTTCCCGCGCTCAGCAACTCGGTGCCCGGCGGAATCCAGCACTGCGCCCAGGCGGCATGGCAAAAACTCATGGACTGCCCGCACATGGACTGGTGCATGAGCCCGTCCATCTACCACATGCGGCGCCCGGGAGACCCGAGCATGTCCATGGGGCTCGACGATTCGCCGCGTCTCCGCGGCAAAATCTGGATGCACGAGTTCGACTCGCGCACGTTCCTCTGCGCCCTTCCTCCCAAGACCTTCAGCCAGGAAGCGACCCTCCATCAGTTGCGCAAAGAGTTCGGCTACGCCCTTTCCAAAGAACAGGGCTGGTGGTGGCTCGAGTTCCTTTTCGGCTCTTCCGGCGCCATGGCGGCTCCCTGGTTTTCCGATCCGCGCATCAAGGCCGACGCGCGCATCATGAAGCGCGTGTACGAACGCTACCAACAGATCGCCCGACCCGGGCCCTCCGCCCAGATCGCGATCCTCGTCCACGTCGAACAGGCCTTCTTCACCGACGCGGGAGACCCGGCCAACACGCTCCACGCCAACATCACCAATCAGTTTCTGCCCAAATTCCACTGGACCGGCGCCCCGTTCGATCTCTATTCCCTCGGCGATCTTCCGCGCATTGCGCGCGGGGGACTCCTCGACCAATACCGTCTCCTTGTCCTGCCCAACGCCTTCTTCCTCGACCGGCCGACGCGCAACCTGCTCCGCGATCGGGCGCAGCGGGACGGGCGCACCCTGCTTTTCCTCTACGCTCCGGGATATCAAGGCAATCATCTCCCCGGCGCGGAACGCAGCCTCGCGGGAATCGAGGAAGTCACCGGCATGAAGGGGATCGCGCGGCTTCCCGAGCCCCATCTCCTTGGAATGGATTGGCGCGGGGCAGGGGACGCCCTCCGCGGGATCGCCCCGGGACGGCATGATGCGGTCACCTGGTGGGGACCCGAGTTCGCGGCGCAGATCGCCCGCTTCGGCCATGCCATCGCCCCGATCTTTTGGCTCGATCCCCGCCGGAGCAACGGCTGGACGCCGCTTGCCCGTCTCCGCCTGGACCGCCAACGGCGCGCCGACATGGTGGCCTTCGCGGAACGCCGCGCGCGCGATCATCGCGTGCTTTACTCCGCGGTCCCTGACCTCCCGCTCTCTCTCCTCGCCAAGGTCGTTCGCGACTCGGGCGTCCATGCAATCGCGGATCCCGGCGTCGTCGCCTACGCGAACCGTCACCTCCTTTGCGTCCAGCCGCGCGAAGATCGGGCCCGGCTCGAACTCGCGTGGCGCGAACCCGTCCGCTGGATCGAGCCCTTCGAGCGGAAGGTGTACGGAGAACAAACCGCCCGCATCACCCTGCGCCTCCGACGCGGCGAGACGCGGATCTTTTGTCTGGAACGACAGGGCGAATGGTCCGATTTTCTCGGAGACGCCTGACCCGCCCTTCCGTTCCCGGGAATTGGGAAACCCAAATCTACGGATACGCCTCATTTTCAGAGAGCAACCCTCATCATCCATGGAGAATCGGAAGGATGCGTCGTGTCGAGATTCCGGACTTCCCACACGAAGGGGACGACGGCTCGGCCGGCGGCCTCGCCCTCCCTTTCCGCATTCCGTTGCTTGAGGAAAATCCGCTCGGTCGCGAAGCGAGGGAGGGCGCCGCCGGCGGCGGCGCCGCGGCAGCGGCTTGAGTCCAAAATGTTGCGAGGGCGTCGCTTGTTTCTCGACCGAGGCTGGACTTCCCCATGTCTTACGCGGGGATTTTGGGAAAAGGCGACCTCTTGCGGGGGAAACGTTTTCGACCCAAGCAGAAAAATTGGAGTTTTCGTTGCCCTCTGCGCGCGATCCGCTAATCTCTCAATCGTTTGAGAACCGCGTCTCGCCCCCCTCAAAAAACGCCGCTCCGTCGCGGACGGGTCACCCTCGCGCACATGGCCCGCCGCCTCAGGGTGCATCCCTCGACGGTCTCGCTTGCGCTCCGCGACAGCCGGCAAGTTTCGGAACGAACGCGGCGCCAGGTTCAGGCGCTCGCGCGACGTTGGGGCTACGCGCCCAATTCCCTCGCGCGCGCGCTCCGCACGCAAGACTCGAACCAGATCGGCGTCATTTTTCCTCACGCGACCACGCCCTACTTTTCCGAACTGCTCGATGCGCTCTATTTCGAGGCGCGCGACCGGGGATATCACGTGCACGTCCGTTTCCATCAGTGGAATCCCGAGGAGGAAAAGATCGCGCTGCAGACCTTGATTGGACAACAGGTCGAGAAGTTCATTCTCACCAGCGCGGCGGGAACTACCGGACAAATCCTGACGCGCATCTTTCCCGGAAAATTTCGTCTGCCCGTGGTGATGATTAATGTCCCCGTCGAGGAAGCGCTGTCTCCACTGCTACGCGGTTATGTCGGCACGGACACCCGCACGGGCAGCCGGGAGTTGGGCAATTATCTTGTGGAAATGGGACATCGGCGCATCGCGATCCTGCTCCCCGAAAAACCCGCGGGGTCGCGCGGCCCCATCGGGATGCGCGTCGCCGGCCTGCGCGAAGCCATCGGTCAGTCTCCCGATGGACGCCTCCATCTCGTCCTCCTCGATGACGAGAACCGTCCGGACGGCGGACGCCAATTTGTCCTCCAGCACGGGAGCACGGTTGCCACCAGCCTGCAAATATGCCGCAGATTGGTGGAGAAGTTCCTGGCCCTCGATCCGCTGCCCACCGCGATGGTCACGACCGACGAACCGTCTGCGCTCGTCGCGCTCGGCATGCTTCACGCGCAGGGCCTGCGCGTGCCCGAGGATCTTTCCGTGGCGTGCTACGGAGGCAGCCTGTTTTCCGAACACGGCGCGATCCCGCTTACCCTCGTGGAGCAACCCCTGCGCGAAATTGCGCGTGTCGCGCTCCAGATGGTCTGGACGCCCCGCGCCGCGACCGCCGCGGAGAAGCCCGAGGTCCGCCTCCTTCCCTCCCGTCTGGTCGTGCGAAAATCGGTCGCTCCACCGGCGACGGAAGGGCGTACGGCCGCGTCCGTCCTCGACGATCAAGCCCCCTCCCTCCTTTCTGGCCCGGCCTCTGGCGCGGCAACATATCTCGACATCGAGCCGACGGATCCCCGGGACGCCACCGG
>JABWAM010000130.1 GCA_013360985.1 Verrucomicrobiia bacterium
AACCCGCTCTTTCGCGAAGCGAGGTAGGGCGAGGCCGCCGGCCGAGCCACGGAAGCTGCTTAAGTCCAAAATGTTGCGAGGGCGTCGCTTGTTCCTCGATCGAGGATGGGTTTCCCTATGCCTTACGCGGGGATTTGGGCCAATTCTCTCATCTTGCCGCCGCACGCTCATCATTGATAGCGTGCCGGACTTAATGAAACGCCACGGCATTCGCTCCACGTCGCCCGTCCATCGCTGGGATGAGGGGCTGCCCCTCGGCAACGGCCTCCTGGGCTTGCTCGTCTGGGGCGCGGTCGTCCCGCGCCGGATCGCCCGCACGCGAGGAGGCGTCCGTGATCCCCGCCGTTGGGAAGCCCCATCGAAATGAGGGAGGGTTCAAAACGATCTCCCCGCGCCGCTCAAGAATGGCGCCGGCGCGCCGCGCGGATTCGCCGCGCGCTGCCTGATCTGCTCTGGGGAGGTCCGCCGCCCAAGCGCCCGAAACCCGCGTTCCGCGTCGTCGCCGAAGGACGCGCGTTTACGCGATGGGAAACGGGCCGCTTGCGCGAGATGAAGCGACGGTATCCGGAAGATCTTCGGACGTACAAGGAGATCCTTCCGTTCTCGTGGCCCGGACCGGTTACCTGGACGACGCGACTCATCGAGTACCCGGGCTGGCCGGGGCATCCGCCTCAACGCGCGATTTTGCGAATCCCGCACGGCGCGCGCCGCGCGCCGGCGCTGACCGTCCTCCACGGACACTCCCGCGGCCTTCAACTCGGCTGCGTCGAGATGGCGTACCTCGCCGTGCCGTTGGCCGCGATCGGGTGCGTGACCTTGGCGCCCGACGCGATGCCGTTCGGCGACCGGCGGTTGCATACGCTGGACGAAGGCGAGGTGGCCTCGAAAGGGCAGCTCTTCTGGGACGAACGGGTGGTGGCCAGCGAATGTTGGTTGCGCGGCGAAACGCTCCTCGGCCGTCAGATCTGGGAGCTCATGGTCTCGCTCGATCTCCTGCAATCGCTGCCGGAAACGGACCCGAAACGCCTGGGCACGATCGGATGCAGCCAGGGCGGCGTCCAGAGCTGGTGGCTGTCGGCGATGGACTCGCGGATCGCCGCCGCCGTGGTGAGCGCGGGCGTCAGCACGTACGCGTCGTGGATCGAGGAACGGGCCATCAACGCCCTGTTTAACTATGTGCCCGGCATCCTCAAGCTCGCCGATCAGGATGAATTGATCGGCCTGATCGCGCCGCGCCCCCTGCTCGTGTGCGATTGCGCGAAGGACGTTTTCTTTCCGCGCGCGGGCATCGAGCGGGTGCGGTGTTTCCTGCGCCGCGTCTATCGCTGGGAGAACGCCTCGAAAAACTACCGTCACGATCTCGACCCCGGCGGGCACGGATTCCCGAAGCGCCAACGGGATCTCGCCATGGACTGGCTGAGGGAAAAGCTATGAGTCCATCCGCACCCGGCGCGAGAACGGAAAGGTTCGCTTTCTACCCGAGCGGATTGACTACCCGCAACCCGCGAAATCGGGAAAAATCCCGGTCGATCGTCCACAACTCCGTTACGCGATGATGGAGGCAGATGGCGGCGATGCGGGCGTCATGGATCATCGGCCCCGCAAGGCGCGCCCGATGACAGATCTCACTCAACATCTCGAAGTACCCCGGCCCTTCTCCAATCAACCGGCAGCCGGGCGACCGGATCCAAACCGCCAGCGCGTCACACGCCGTCGGGGTCGGACTCGGCGGCGCGTAGATGCGCGGATGGGTCACTATCGCGAGGAACTCATGCACGCACGGCCAGGGAATCGCCCAGCGTTGTGAACCCTCGGCTAACTCGGTCAGACGGCCCAGGGCGCGCTCATGCCATTCGGAGTCTCGTCGGTGGGCGTACACCAAGAGATTCGTATCCACGGCAATCATCATCCACGTCCTCGATAGGCCGTCTCGCGAATTTTTTCCCAGGAGACAGCCCGAAACTCGATGGTGAGTCCCTTGCCATCAACGACCACCGGTCTGACCTTGTATGGCGCAGCCGATTCGTGCGCCTGCAGCGCCAGATCCAGGCCTTCCTCAGCCAACTCCTTCAGCGTGCAATTCTTTTTCCTGGCCACGGCTTTGGCACGACGGAGAAGATTGTCGGAAATATCCAGCGTTGTTTTCATACGGGCATGATAACCCATATCGCCATATCGTCAATCAGCAGACTTTCAAGCCTGGCCGTTTTCTTCTGGCGCGTTGCGTCTGAAGTCCGCAACGTCGAGCGCGCCGATGGAAATCCCCGCGGAGTTTGAGTTCCGATGATCGACCGCCTTCGAACCAATCCGATCAGCCTGCGCATCTGGTATCCGCGTCTGGTGGAGGACGCGAGCTTCGCGCGTCTGCTCCGGCAGCTCCAGCGGATCCGGGCCGATCGCGTGTATCTGTTCGACAACGGGTACATGGACAACTTTCAACTCGCGCCGGCCACGCTGGCGGAACGGCTGCCGGTCCTCACCAAACGGATCGCCCAACTCCGTCGGGCCGGCCTCCGCGCGGGCATCAACTCCGGCGCCACCGTCGGTCATGTGGGGGATATGCAGGGCGCGGAACGGTTGCTGGACCTGGATTGGTGGGTCGCCCGCAACGGCGCGACGCTCCCGGGCATCGCCTGTCCGCTGGGCCGCCGCTTCCTCCGCTGGATGGAAACCTATTTTCGCAGGCTGGCGGAGACGGGCGCGCTGGAAATTTTCATTGATGACGACTTTCGTCTCCACAACCACGGCGGACCATCGCGGGGCGACTGGGGATGCTTCTGCGGCCTGCATCTCACGGCGATGACGAAACGCACGGGCCGCGCGCTCTCCCGCGCCGCCCTGGCGGCGGAGATCGCCCGATGCGCGCCGGGCCGAATCTCGGAGGAATGGATCGCGCTCTGGAAAGCCAATTTTCGGGATCTCTTGGCGCGCATCGAAAAGGTCGTGCACGCCGTCAATCCGCGGATCCGACTCGGCCTGATGCCGGTCCAGAATTTTATCCGCGATTTCGGCGAGGATTTTTTGCGCGAAGCCATCCGCGTCGTCTCCGTCGGCCATCGGCCGCTCCTGCGGACGCATGATTATCACGGTCTGCCCCACGAGATGTTTCCCGGCTCCGGCCTTGCTGCCAAACGCACGGCGCCGCCGGAGGCGGAGCATGTGGTCGAGATCGAGAACCTCGCGCACAACGTTCACGAATGCCAGCGGTCGCCCCGAACCACCCGATACGCCATCCTGAGCGCGCTGGCGGTGGGGATGGGCGGCGCGGCGCCGACGTTCGGCGACAGCGAACGGGACATGCCCTGGGAACAGGCGTATTGGGACATGTTCCGCGCCAACGACCGATTCTTCCGCGCCGTGGCGAACCTGACGCTCCGGGACACCACGCTGCGCGGCATCCCGATCCGTCATCGCGCCTACCAGCGGCAGGTTCGCTATATGGACTGCAGGGAAAACGTCTGGAGCGACGCCCTTCGCGAGCATCCCGATTCCCTGGCCGCCCATTTCGGCGTGGCGTACCAATGGGACGCGCATCCCGTGTGGCTGCTCGGCGAGCTTCCGTCGACGCTGACCCGGGAGGAACTCGCAGCCGTCCTGAACCGCGGGGCGGTGATCGATGTGGCCGCCCTGCAATGTCTGCGCCGCCTGGGTTATGGCGAGCAACTGGGGGTCGAGCCGGGCGACCTCGTCCGCTACCGACGCGGCCACCGCTTTCTCCCTCATCCGCTCAACGGAACCTCCGGCGGCGACATCAACGCGCTGCGCGCTCCTTTTCCCGTGTTTCGGCTCATCGCCGATCCGAGCCGTTACGAGGAAGTCACCGAGTTCGTGTCGTGGACGGGCCGACGCATCGCGGGCGGCATCCTCGTCCAGAAGGAAGGGCCCGGCCGCAACGTCATCCTGCCTCATGCGCTGTGCCTGGTCGGCGACGACGCGACGGGCATCATGAACACCCAGTATCGCCGGTTGATGCGGCGTTTGCTGGCCCACTGCCTCGGCGAACCGTTGAAGCTGCGGATCGAAACGCCGCCGCGCCTCGCGCCGTACTACTTCGAACGGACGGATGGCGCAGTCATCGTCACGCTCCTCAACGGGTATTACGACGACGTGTACGGGTTCGATCTGGTGTTCGGCGACGGAGCGCGGCTCGCGCGCAAAAAGGTGTACCGGGTCATGCCGGATGGTCGCATCCAACGTCGGCCGACGCTTCGGCTCCGCGCCGCAGCCGACGGCGCCTGCCGCCTGCGCATCGATTCCAGGAACGCGCTGAAAAATTGCGATGTCCTGACCCTGCTGCTGGCCGCGTAGAAAAACGCGCAGCAACCCTTCGCCGTCCGCCGCCCATGAATCCCTCTCTCCCTCCGCGTCGTCATCATCTACGCTACCTTGCGCCCGTCCATCGCTGGGATGAGGGGCTGCCCCTCGGCAACGGCCTCCTGGGCTTGCTCGTCTGGGGCGACGGTCGTCCGCTCAACCTCTCCGTGGACCGCAGCGATCTCTGGGATAATCGTCCCGACCCAAAAACCCAACGCCCCGAGTTCCACTGGAAACACCTGACCGCCTTGGTGGATCGCGGCGACATGCGGGAGATCGCCCGCGTCTTCGAGGGCGACCGCGACGGCGTCGTTTACCCCACGAAACTCCCCTGCGGCCGTCTGCAATTGGATCTTGGGCGCCGCGAACCGTTCGAAAGCCATCTCGATTTCGCCACCGCCATCTCGACCACGCGCCTCGGCCAAACCGTCGTCACCGCCTACGTGCACGCCGCGCAACCGATCGTCGTCGTTCGCGTCCGTGGCGGCAAACCGCGCATCCGCTTCCTCTCCGCCTTCGACACCGTCCGATCGGCCGCGGCGACACGCCGGTCCGCCGCCAACATCCGCAAGCTCGGCTATTCACCTCTCGAAAAGGGGCGAAAATCCGGCGTCACCTATCTCCGCCAGCGTTGCGCCGAAGGTTTTTCGTTCGTCGTCGCCTGGCGTTCGCGCGCCGTGAAAAACGATTGGCGGCTCCACCTCACGATTCAAACCGCCGCCGAGAACCGGGATCCCCTGCCGGCTGCGATGCGCGTCCTGGCGGCGGCGGAATCCGAAGCGCCGTCCCGCCTGGAAAAGTCGCACAAAGCCTGGTGGCGCGCCTACTGGAAACGCGGACATGTGCGCCTGACGGACGCGCGGATCGAGCATCTTTGGTACGCCGAAATGTACAAGCTCGCCGCCGCCGCGCGCGCCGAGACGCCGCCCATCGCGCTGCAGGGCGTCTGGACCGCCGACGAACAGAATCTCCCGCCGTGGCGCGGCGATTATCACCACGACCTGAACACGCAGATGACGTACTGGCCGGTGCATCCGGCGGGGCGGATCGCGCAAAGCCTCGGCTTCGCCCGGTGGTTGCGCGATCTGTTGCCGAAGTATCGCGCGTTCGCCCGCGAGTTCTACGGCGCGCCGGGCGCGAACGTTCCCTGCTCGCACGGATTGAACGGCGAGATCGTTCCCGGCTGGGCCGCCTACGTGTACAGCCGCACGAACATCGCCTGGCTCACCCAACACCTGTGGTGGCACTGGCGCTACACGCTCGACCGGGAGTTTCTGCGCGACACGGCCTATCCGTTCCTGCGCGACGCCGCGGAGTTCGTGGCGAGCCAGGTGACCCCCGACGATCAGGGGATCTATCACCTCCGATACTCGAGCTCGCCCGAGTACAACAACAACTGGCGCGCGTCGTTCGCGACCGACAGCACCTACGACCTCGCCAATATCCGTTACGCGCTGAAAACCGCCGCGGCGGCAGCAGCGGTTCTCGGCGTGGACGCCGGTCTGGCGCGAAAATGGGATCGCATCCGCGCCCGGTTGCCGCCGTATCCCATTGCGCCCGAGCGTCCGAACTGGCCCGCCCCCGAGTCCGGCCTGGCGATCTGGCAGGGGCAACGGCTGAACGAATCCCATCGGCACCCGGCCCAGTGCATGCCGATCTTCCCGCTTGGCGACCTCCACATCGAGGGGACCGACCGCGACCGGGAGATCATTCAGAACACCCTCAGCGAACTCGAGTCCATGGGCACGGGGTTCTGGTGCGGCTACACGTTTGCGTGGATGGCTTGCCTCGGCGCGCGCATCCGCGAGCCGCGTCGCGCGCTGTGGAACCTGAACCAGTACCTCGACCACTTCGCATCGCCGAACACGTTTCATCTCAACGGCGATTTCCGCAGATCGGGCGCGTCCCGACTCCATTACCGCCCCTTCACCCTCGAAGGCAACTTCGGCGCGGCGCACGCCGTCAACGAAATGCTCCTCCAGAGCTGGGGCGACAAACTCCGCCTCTTCCCCGCCGTCCCGCCCGAATGGCGCGACGCGGCCTTTACCGAACTCCGGGGCGAAGGCGCCTTCGTCGTTTCCGCCTGGCGCAAGGGCGGCGCCTTCGTCCGGGCCGAAATCCTGAGCGAACAAGGCGCGCCGCTGCGGATCGAACACCCGCATCCCGGTCGCAAGATCACCATCCGTCAACTCCGCAAATCGTTCCCGCCCGGCAAAGACATCCGTTTCGCGACGAAGCCGGGAGGCCGGTACACCCTGACCGTCTGAAACGCGGTCCGATTCCCGGCAGCATCCGCCGAAGCCGGCCAGGAGGACCGCGCGCTCGCGGGATGCGATCCCATCCGCGCCCCGGTCGCGGCTTGTCGGGAAGCGGCGGAATCCGCTACTCTCGCGTCGGGTTCAATCCATGTTCCCGAACATCCGAGATTCACTGGCCGCGCTCTACCGGAATGACTCCCGTCCGTGGCTCGTCGGGTTCAGCGGCGGGAAGGATTCGACGATGGTCGCCTCGCTGATTGTCGAAACCGTTGCCTCCATTCCCGACACGCAGCGCACCAAACCCGTCGCCATCCTTTGTACCGACACCCGGGTGGAGATACCCGCGATTGCGGAAACGATCGAAACCACCCTCGACCGCATCCGCCGCTTCTCCCAGCAGAACAACCTCCGCATCGAAGTTCAGATCCTCAAGCCCCCGCCCGAACTCTATTTGAAAACTCTCCGCGATTTTGCCAGAAAGACGGCGGGCGAAAGCCCTTCCCCGTGACCCTCCTCTTCCGCCTCGCGCTCCAGAT
>JABWAM010000131.1 GCA_013360985.1 Verrucomicrobiia bacterium
GGCGTCCGCGGAAGGATTTTTGACGCCGCGGCAGCGACAAGTCCAAAATGTTGCGAGGGCGTCGCATGTTCCTCGACCGGGGATGGACTCCTCCATGCCTTACGCGAGGATCCTGGGGCCGCCCAAATTCACGGATACGCCCCATTTTTAGAGAGCAACCCTCATCCTCATCCATCGAGGATCGGGTGGGTGAGGCGTGTCGAGATTCCGGACTCCCCACAAGAAGGATGTGGCGGCTCGGCCGGCGGCCTCGCCCTCCCTTTCCACCGTCCGCGCTTGAGGAAAATCCACTCGGTCGCGAAGCGAGGGAGGGCGCCGCCGGCGGCGACGCCGCGGCCGCGGCTTAAGTCCAAAAGGTGGCGAGGGCGTCGCATGTTCCTCGACCGAGGATGGACTCCCCCACGCCTGACGCGGGGATCCGGAAGCCGGCTCACCACTTGACGTCCACGGAAACCTTCCGCCCGTAGCGATCGGTGTACATGACGCGGCCCGCGCGACGCCCGTGTTCGTGGAGGAGGCGGCAGACCTTGACGTCGTAGCAGCAGTATTCGGCGATGCGGAGGAGGCTTTCTTCGGAGCCTTCGCGCCACCAGCGCACGGCGTCGGTCCCCGCGGCGATCTTGGAGACGCCCAGCGTGGCCTTCGCCAAGCTGTCGAGCGAGACGCGGGCGTTGCGGAGGCGGAAGAGGTCCTCCCAGGTATCGAGCGTCGGGATCTGCGAAAAATCGAGCGTGGTATAGGGCGCCAGCACGTGGTAATCGAACCCGAGGAGATTGTGGCCGACGACCAAGTCGGCGCGCATGAGTTGGCGGATCATTGCATCCACGGTTCCCTCATGCCAAATGCCGTAAGCCTTTTCTTGGGTGGAATAGGTGACTCCGATCGAGAGCTTCAGTTTGGCGATTGTCGCGGGGGAACGTTCGCCGCCGACGTCTTCGAAGAGGTTCTGGGTCTCCAGATCGAAGTAGACGAGGTTCTTCATGCTTTCGACGCGGACGCCGCGCCGCCTCGGAGCGAGCGGAGCACCTTGAGATTGTTGGCGTCGGCGCGACCGGAGGCGTCCTTGGGCGTTTCCAGGATCTTCGGCACCCGTTGAAACGCGCGCGTGCGCAGGATTTCGCGGAAGGGATCGAGCCCGATGTGTCCTTTGCCGATGTGCTCGTGACGATCCACCCGGCTGCCGAGGCCGCACTTGGAGTCGTTGAAATGGAAGGCGAGGAGGTGATCGAGTCCGAGGAGACGGTCGAAGTCCTTGAGCGCCGCCGCCAGCCCGCGCGGACGGGAGATGTCGTAGCCCGCCGCGAAGGCGTGGCAGGTGTCGAAGCAGTAGCCGACGCGCGAGGGGAGAGCGACCTTCTCCGCGATGGCGGCGAGATGTTCGAAGCGAAAGCCGAGGCCGGTGCCCTGGCCGGCGGTGTTCTCGAGAGCGATCTTGACCCGGCTGGCTCGGGTGCGATCCAATACCCAGCGGATGTTCGCCGCGGCGGCGGCGAGGCCCTCCTTTTCGCCGGCGCCCATGTGGTTGCCGGGATGCAGGACGAGGAAGAGGAGACCCAACGCCTCGGCGCGGCGCATCTCGTCGAGGAGCGTCGCGCGCGATGGCTCGGCGATGGCGGCGGAGGTCGCCGCGACGTTGATGAGGTAGCCGGCGTGGCCGCAGGCGGGATGCTTCAGTTCCGCGGTCTTGCGCCGAAAGGCGCGCGCGCTTTCGCGGGAGAGGGGCGGCGCCTTCCAGCGCATATTGTTCTTCGTAAAAATCTGCAGAGCCTGACAGCCCACGGCCGTGGCGCGTTCCCAGGCCTTCACGTAGCCGCCGGCCATGGACATGTGCGCGCCGATGCAGTCGGATGTCATACGACGTGTTCCCTCCGCCCCCCGTCCCATCGTCTCTCTAGGCGTCCAGCTTGCGGACGACGACCTCGCCCTTCATCACCTTGACGCAGCAGGCGAGGCGAATTTTTTCGGGGTCGCGATTCCAGGTGTCCAGCACGTCAATCTCCTGGTCGGTAAGCGGAGAAAGGTTTTCCATGCCTTGGACGACCTCGACGACGCAGGTGCCGCAGGTGCAGTCTCGGCAGCCGAATTCCATGTCGACGCCGGCCTTTTCTCCCGCCTCGAGGATGGTGAGCGCGCCGTCTGGGACTTCGGCGGTCTTTCCAAGAGGCTCGATCGTCACGCGCGCCATGGGTTCTTCATAAAACCAAGTCGGGCCGCTGTCAATTCGGAGACGGCGCGCGAGGTTTTTGGGGGGGACGCGGCGGCGCGCGGCGCGTTTCGCCTCCCGCAACGGTCCATTGAGCATAAGCCTCGATGAGCGCGTCGGCGAGGGCGTCGGCGTATTCGCGCAGGAGGCTGCGGTGCGGGCCGCAGGCAAGTTGGCGGATGCCGTCGTAATCCCCCGCGGCCAAGCGCTCGGCCGTCCATTCGGTGTTCATGTAGAACGGCTCGAGGATCAGGCAAGGGCCCGGGTATTGGCGGCTCGCGGCGAGGTTGCGCGCGTAGAGATAGGGGTTGTCGTTGACCCGGCACTGATATTTTTCCCGTCCGTATTTGGCGGGCGGCAGATGGGCCACCTTGAGCATGCGACGAGTGATCGCGTCGCCGACGGCCATCTCGATCGGGAGAGATTGCTCGAGCAGTTTGGAGAACATGAAGAAGCGGGTGAGGGGATTCTCCACCTCGTCGGGGCCGTAGCAGCCGTTGAGGAGGAAGACGAGGCGGTTGTCCTTCACCATCTCGCCCGAGCCGCTGTATTCCGTGGCGTTGAAATGGTTGGAGATGTTGATGTCGGGAGGGAAATGGGCGCGGATGTTGGCGGCGCGCTGGGAAATTTCGGCCTTGCGATAGAACGCCAGTTCCGCGCGCCAAAGGATGACGCGCCGGAGGGCGGCCGTGCGGCTCGCGGGATCGTCTTCGGAAAGGTTTCTTTCGGCGAGCACGCTCCGGCGGGCGTCCTCCAAGAAATCTCTCGGGCGAAGCGGGGTGACGGGGTCCGGGGTTTCGTGCGTGAGATAGACTTCGGCCCCCGCGGCCGCGAGGCGCGGGCGGGCGCGCTTCGCGACGAGGAGGTTCATGTCTCCCTCCCGGATCCGCGGATGATTTCCCCAGGCGACCGAGCGCTCCTCGATATCGGCCCATTTTCCGCCGATGTGTCCAGGATCAAGAACGATGCGGACGCCGCGGAGGGGCGCCTCGGGCGGATTGCGGAGCGCTTGGAGTTCGGGAATCGTCTTGAACGTGCGGCGCGCCGCGCGGGCCTCGTCTTCGGAGGGCGCGAAGTGGAGAGTGAAATCGAGCTCGGCCTTGCTCTCGTCGGCGAAAAACTCGGCGTAATCATCGGTGACATTCAGGTAGCGCCAGACGACACGGCTCGGGTTGTAGACCTTGTTCAGGAGCCGGCAGAACTCCTTTCGGGTGATGCTGCGCTGATACCTTTCCAGGGAGGGCCAGTCGGGTTCGGTGATTGGCGCGGGAAGTTCCGCCGCGCGCGCGGCGGCAAACGCGAAAACGAAGAAAAGAAAGAGGAGGCGGAGCATGAAGGGCGCTACGACTGGCTGAGGCGTTTTTTGGGTTGCTCGAAGAAAGCGGCGTGCGCCTCGCGGAGGATCGCGGGGATGCGTTGGGCGAAGGGGTTTCGCGCGAGGGCGGCGATGAGCGCGGCATCGCGGAGCTTGGATGCCGCTTCGCCGGGAAACCAGTGTCCGCCTCCGCCCGACAACAGGTTGTAGCGCGATTTCGCCCAGGGAACGAGATCGAACGCCCGTGCGTAGGTCCAGAGGCGCAGGATTTCCAGGACGTTGACCTTGTCCGGAAGCGCGTCGTATTCCGGAATCCCTTCCGCCCAGCGGCGCACCCACTCCGCGCCATGCACCCGTTCCATTTCGGCGACGAGGCGCGCTTCAATGGGGGCAACCACCTCGGCGGCGGAGGCGTCATGCGCGAGGGCGGCGACGTGCTCGTCGAAGTCGGAAGGGCGCGCAGCGCCGACGCTGATCGTATGCACCTGCGGACGCGCGAGGCAGTAGAGATCGTTGAACTGGATCGGCGTCAACGGGGCGCAGAGCGCCGCCATTTTCGGCATCGGATTTTGAAGCATTCCTCCTTTGTCGGTGGGGCTGATGATGAAGACGCCCATGTCGCGGGCGGCGGCAGCCTCGACGGCGGGCCAGGTGAGCGGATTGACGAAGTACCAGTGGAGATTCACGTAATCGAACTCATCGCTCGCGATCGCGCGGAGGATGACGCGGGGGACGGCGTGCGTGGAAAACCCGACGAAACGCACGCGCCCTTCGCGCTGGAGCCGACGGACGATCTCGAGACAGCCGCCCTTGCGGAGGATCTGATCGAGGAGTTCGTCGTTGTTCACCCCGTGGAACGCGAAAAGGTCCACGCCATCAATCCCGAGGTATCCCAACGATTTTTCGAAGTTCGCGAGGAACTTCTTCGGATCCGCTTCGGGCGCAACCTTCGTCTGGACGATGATCCGATCGCGCGGCAGCTTCGGCAGGATCCGCCCGAGCTGCATCTCGGACGACCCGTATCCGCGCGCGGTTTCGAGATGATGGATGCCGAGCTCAAGCGCGCGGTGGACGATGGCCTCGACGTTGGCCTGGCTTTCGAAAGGAATTTCCTTCGGATCCACATCGGACCACTTGTGCTGATAGCGCATCCCCCCGCAGGAAAGGACGGGCATCGAGAGTCCGGTGCGTCCGAAACGGCGGTATTCCATGAGCGGCCGCACTGTGAGCGTCGCGCCTTGCGGAAGCAAGACGCCGCCCAATTCCCAAATCCCCGCGCAAGGCGTGGGAGGAGTTCATCCTCGGTCGAGGAATCTGCGACGCCCTCGCCCTACCCGCTTCGCGAGAAAACAGAGCGCAGCCGAACTTCGCGAGAAAACCTTCGGATGCTTGGAGAAAGATTTCGGATACGAAAGGTAGGGCGAGGCCGCCGGCCGAGCCGTCGCCTCCTTCTTGTGGGGCGTCCGGAATCTCGACACGCCTCCCCCGGTCCTCCAGGGATGAGGAGGAGGGTTACCCTCGGAAAATGGAGCGAATCCGTGGATTTGGGCGCGCCGGCGCGGAGATTTGGAGGCGACCTCTCCGCCTGCCGACGCGTTCGTCCCGCCGGCGGCAGCGGTCGGGTGTGGTGCGCTCCCTCCGTGCGAGAAGGCCTCGGCAGAACGGTGGTCGATGCGGTAGGCTGCCGTCATGAACGCATCCAACAATGATCGCGACGCGACGGTTTCCCCGTATCCCTACGCGCGCGCCGTCGCAGACTTCATGGAGATGGCGGGCCAAGAGCGTCCGAAGAAACCGATCTTCGGTCTGGACCCGAGCGGCGCGCCGTCGCCCGGCGACCTTGGCACGCTGAAGGGTCTTCGCCAGGCGATGACCCAGGTCGTGGCGCGGGTCAAAGCGCCGACGCTGCGGCTGCGGCTCGCGCTGGTATTCGAGGAGGTTTGGGAACTCGCCGACGCTTCTTTGAAGGAAGACCTTCCGATGATCGCGCGCAATGCCGCGGACATCCTCTACGTCACGCACGGCATCCCGCACAGCCTCGGCTACGACGGCGACGCCGTTTTCGACTGCGTCCACAAAGCGAACATGACCAAGCGGATGGGCAAGGTGCGTTCGGACGGCAAACAGCTTGCCCCGGTGGATTTCCGTCCGCCCGATGTCCGCGCGGTTCTGGCGAAGGGTTGACGCGATCGCGCCTATTTCCCGGAGGAAGCCTTGAGGAATTGCGTCTGAGTGGTGACGGTTTCCAGGCGTTCGAGAATCTTCTTCTGGCTTTCGAGAATTCCGTCGAGGCGTTTGTCGATCTCCTCCTGGCTGAGAACCTCGCCTCGGGCTTCTTGCGCGCGGAGCGGCAGGACGTGATTCAGCGCGCCGGCGGCCAAAAGCCCGAAGAGGGCGCCGAGGAGAAATGAAGAACGGCGAAAGTTCATGGCGGGATCTAGTTGTGGCGTCCGCCGGACATTGAGCGCGCCTTCACGAAGTTGAGGTTCTGCTCGATGGCCTCCAGGGCGGCCGTCATCTTTTTGTGGTTTTCCGCGATCTGCGTCCACTTGTCGGCGGGAGAAGCGTCCTGCGCGCCGACGCGCGCGATGACGAGGAACGCGATTCCCGCGGCGAGGGCGGCCGCGGCGAGAGGAAGTCGTTTCATGGGGATCTCCTTTTGCACGGCATATTTTACACGAAAGATTCTCAAAACGAAAGCGGACGTAATTCGACCGCGCGAAAACTCAAAGGATGCTTGCTTCGCCGAAGGCGCGAGTTAGAATTGGGTCAGTCCGGTTCACATCCCCAGGAGGCGCTTATGTTTGTCAAAGATTTGCTCCAGCAAAAGGGTTCGGGAGTTCATACGATTCGCCCGAACGACACCGTCTATCGCGCGCTCGAGTTGATGGCGGAAAAGGACGTGGGCGCCCTCGTCGTGGTCGAGGGAGACCGGGTGGTCGGGATGTTTACCGAGCGCGATTACGCGCGGAAGGTCATCCTCAAGGGGAAAAATTCCCGGAGCATCACGGTGGGCGACCTGATGGTGCGAGAGGTGCTCTACCTCAATCCTTCCGATCAAATTGAGCATTGCATGGCGTTGATGACGGAAAAGCACCTGCGCCATCTGCCGGTTTTGGAGGAGGGGAAGCTCGTGGGATTGATTTCGATCGGCGACGTGGTCAAGAGCATCATCCGGCATCAGGAGTTCACGATCCAGGAGCTCGAGCGCTACATCACCGGCGCGTAAAGGGTCGCGTCCGACGGGGTGATATTTTTCGGCCGCCCAAAATCCACGGATCCGCTCGATTTTCAGAGAGCAACCCTCCTCATCATCCATGGAGGATCGGAGAGGTGGGTCGTGTCGAGATTCCAGACTCCCCACAAAAAGGGTGTGACGGCTCGGCCGGCGGCCTCGCCCTCCCTTTCCACCGTCTATGCTTGGGAAAAATCCGCTCGGTCGCGAAGCGAGGGAGGGCGCCGCCGCCGGCGGCGCCGCGGCCGCGGCTTGAGCCCAAAATGTGGCGAGGGCGTCGC
>JABWAM010000132.1 GCA_013360985.1 Verrucomicrobiia bacterium
CAAGCGCGGCGCGCCGCGCGCGCCTGGCCGTTCTTCTGGCGCGCCCATCAATACGCCGGGTTCGCGGCGGCGGCGCTCCCCGGCCGCGGCCTCGAGGCGCAACGCGAGTTCCGTCTGGCAACGCGTCTCGCCCAGGCCAACCCCTCCGTTCCGATCGAGGCCGGCCTTCTCCTGGCCTCGACGAGCCCAGGGGTGGCCCAGAACTTTCTCGAACTCGCGGTCTGGGTCTCCGACATGCCGGCAGTCACGCTCAGCGAAATCCTTGAAGCGCTCCGCGACCAGCCGTCGCTCTTCAAGGCCCTGCTCCAGACCGGACGCACCCGCCCCGAGTGGTGGGTCGCCGCCTGGAACGTCGCGCGCGGACAAAACGATCCCCCGCTCCTTGCGGCGTGGCTCGACGAGGGAGAGCAGGCTTGGCTGGCGGACCCCGCGAACCGCGCGCGCGTGATCCCCGCCCTGCTCGAAGCCGGCCGGGCGCAAGCCGTCGTCGAAGCCTTCCGCTCCGCTCCCCCCTCTTCGCTCATCGAAGCCTACTGGAACGCGCGCGCGCTTCAGGCAAGCGGCGATCCGAAAGGCGCCGCGCGCCTTTACGCCGACATCTGGAGACGGCGGAGCTATCCCTCCGTGGATTTCGCCAACGCGGAAATCCTCTCCGAACAAGCCCTCCTGCGGACACCGGCCGAACCCGCGAACGCCGCGCTCCAAGAAAAGGCGGGGCTCTCGCTCATGCGTCAGACGCGCTACGCCGAGGCCGCCCTCTGCTGGGAACGCCGGCTCAGCCTCGATCCCTCCTCTCCAACGGCGATCCAGGCCCTCGCCCTGTGCCGTCAGGAAATCGGCGACTGGGGACGCGCCGCCGCGGGCTGGCGTTCCCTGCTCGAAACGAAACTCGACGACCTGAAGGCGGACGCCCTTCGCGCGGCCTCGCGCCAAGGCCCGTGACGCCGTCGCGCGGGCGGCCTATTCCCACTCGATCGTTCCGGGGGGCTTCGAGGTGATGTCGAGCACGACGCGGTTCACGCCTTGCACCTCGTTGATGATCCGGTTGGAAATTTTCGCCAGAAGATCGTACGGCGCGCGAACCCAGTCGGCCGTCATCGCATCCTGGCTCTCCACCGCGCGAAGCGCGACGGCATTTTCGTAGGTGCGCTCGTCGCCCATGACGCCGACGGACTTCACCGGGAGCAGCACGGCGAACGTCTGCCAGACCTTGTAGTAAAGGCCCGCCTTTTTCATCTCATCCACGACCACCTCATCGGCGTCGCGGAGGACGCGGAGTTTTTCCTCCGTGATCTCGCCGAGGCAGCGCACGGCAAGCCCCGGCCCGGGGAAAGGCTGTCGCCAGACGACTTCGCGCGGAAGGCCGAGGCGGTCGCCCACGCGCCGCACCTCGTCCTTGAAAAGCTGGCGAAGCGGCTCCACGAGCCGGAACTTCATGCGCTTCGGGAGCCCCCCGACGTTGTGATGCGACTTGATCAGAGCCGCCGGATTGTTGCCGATCGCGATGCTCTCGATCACGTCCGGATAGAGCGTTCCTTGGGCGAGGAAACGGTGCGTCCCGCGAAGCTGTTCCGTCGCGCGCTCGAAGACGCGGATGAACTCGTGCCCGATGATCTTCCGCTTGCGCTCGGGATCCGTCACTCCGCGCAAACGGCGGAGAAACGCCGCCGCGGCGTCCACGTAGTGGAGACGGACCTGCAGGTTGCGCTTCACCAAACGGCGCACGCCCTCCGCCTCATGCTTCCGGAGCAGTCCGTTGTTGACGAAGACGCAGGTCAGTTGCCGTCCAATGGCGCGGTGCAGCAAGGCGGCCGCCACGCTCGAGTCCACCCCGCCGCTGAGGCCGAGGATGACGTTCTCCCGTCCCACCCGGGCGCGGATGTCGTCGCAGGCTTGCTCGATGAAGGAACGCGCCGTCCAGTTTTTGCCGCAGCCGCAGAGGCGGTGGACGAAGTTTTCGAGGATGCGTTTGCCCAGGGGCGTGTGATGCACCTCAGGATGAAACTGCAACCCGTAAATCCGCCGCGCCGCGTCCTCGATCGCGGCGTATTCCGAGTTCTCGCTGCGCGCCGCGGCGCGGAAGCCGCGGGGCAGGCGCGTGAGCTTGTCGCCATGCGAGTTCCAAATCTTCATCTCCCGCGGCAGACCGGAGAAGAGGCGGCATCCCGCCTGCCGCCGCAGGACGCCGGGACCATATTCGCGCTTCGCCCCGTGGGCGACCTCTCCGCCAAGGTGATACGCCATGAGCTGCATCCCGTAGCAGATGCCGAGCACGGGTTTTCCCAGGTCAAAAAGCGCGGGATCCAGACGGGGCGCCCGGCGCGCGTAGACGCTCGCGGGGCCGCCGGAGAGAATGATCCCCTTGATCTCGGGATCGGCGAGCCGCGAGGCCGCCGTGTGATGCGGCAGGATTTCGGAAAAGACCGCGCACTCGCGAATGCGCCGCGCGATGACCTGGGTGTATTGGCTTCCGAAATCGAGGATGACGATCTTTTCCATGACCTCCAAACGAAAAAGCAAAACGCGCGCCGCATCAAGCCGCGATGCGTCCGAGGAGGCGATCTTTCATCACGGAAAGTTGCGAACGATACGGGCTGATCCGCGCGCAAGGCGGAGGAAGGGCGCGTCCGCCGCAGGAAAGCGCGCGGTTCTCCGAAACGAGGTTTGCTCATGGATTAGGGATCGCCCCAAATCCACGGATCCGCTCGATTTTCAGAGAGCAACCCTCCTCATCATTATCCATGGAGGATCGGAGGGGTGGGTCGCGTCGAGATTTCCGACTCCCCACAAAAAGGGTGCGACGGCTCGGCCGGCGGTCTCGCCCTCCCTTTCCCCCGTCCGTGCTTGGGAAAAATCCGCTCGGTCGCGAAGCGAGGTAGGGCGAGGCCGCCGGCCGAGCCGTTGAGTCCAAAAGGTGGCGAGGGCGTCGCAGGTTCTTCGACCGAGGATGGACGCCTCCGCGCCTGATGCGGGGATTAGGGATCGCCGTTCGGTCTTGCCTTGGCCGATTCTCGGCGGTTGAGTGGCGCGGATGCCGAACGCATCCTCTCAACCTTCCGGAGAACCGGCGGACGGGGCGTCCGCAGCATCTCCGGTTCAACACGCAACGCCGCCGGTCTTGCCCGCGAACGAGGCGTCCTCCGACGGAAAACCGAAAGCCGATCGGGGCGCGGCCTCTCCGAAACCAGGCCGCAAGCCGTTTCCTTGGCCGCTCCTCCTCGCCGCGGCGGCGCCGCTCGCCGCCGCCGGCTTGCTCGCGTGGCTCTGGCGGCAGGAGGACCTCTATACCCTGGGGCGCACCGGATGGATCTGCGTGAGCGTCGTGCTGCCCGGTTTCAGCGTCATGACGATTCTCGGAGGAGCCGCGCAGTTTCGTCGCCGCCCGATCTTTTCTTCGCTCGCGCTTCTTTTTGCCGTCGCCACGTTTCTCGCATGCGTCTGGGGCGTGCGACTGGTGACGGAAGCCACGTGGCTGGATTAGGTGTTGGCGTCCGCGATCTTGACGCTTGCGATGGTCTTTCGCGCGCCTACGCTGACGCCGTGAGGGCTTGCCTGAGAGCGTGTCCGGAAATGAAGAGGGCGCGCATCCTCTTCGTTTTCGGATGCGTTCTGAGGCTGGTTGTCAGTGGGTGCCTCCCCGCAGCGGTCTGGGCGGAGGAACCCGCAAGCGTGCTCTCGGAGTACTCGTTGCGTCGTTGGGGGGTGGAAGACGGACTGGTGGAATCCGCGGTCCTCTCCGTGAAGCAGGAGGCCGACGGCTATCTCTGGTGCCGCACTCCGCACCACCTGTTCCGATTCGATGGAATCCGCTTTCTGGACCTGGGGACGCCCGCCCCCGCGAGTCTCTCACGTCCGCCGCCGGCGACGCCTCCGTTCCCTGTGGGAGAGGATGGCGTTCCGCTCGCTCCCACCGCCCTGCTTTTGGACGCGGAAGGCGGGCGGTGGGTCGGCACTGCGCGGGGCGTGTTCCGATGGCATCAAGGGCGATGGACCGGACTGACGGCGCGCGACGGAATGTTCCCCGAGGAGGTCCACTGCCTCGCGCAAGACCGGGAGGGCAATATCTGGATGGGCGCCGGCGGCGGTTTGATTCGTCTGCGCCAGAAGCGCGTGAAAATCTTTCGCGCCAGGGCGGGCGGCGAGAGCGAGCCGATCACCGCGCTCCTCGCCGAGGGAGAGAAAAATCTTCTCGTCGGCGTGGCGGGGAGCGCCCTGTTCGCGGGTCCTCCCGATCGGCTGCGCCCATTTCCCGCGGGCAAACTCTCGGAGAGAGTCACCGTTTCCACGCTCTTGCGCGGAAAGGACGGGACCTTATGGATCGGAACGCAAGGGGATTCGCTTTGGCGGCAGAGACCGGGCGGTCCCGTGGAAAAAGTGCGTCTCGCGGCGCGAGGAGGCCCGTCGCCGAGAGGGATCACCGCCCTCTTGGAAGACCGCGCGGGTCGGCTCTGGGTGGGCGCTTGGGAGGGATTGATGCGTCTCCATCCCGAAGGAACGCTGGCGACGGTTCAGGATCTGCCTTCGGACACGGTGCAGCATCTTTGCGAAGGGCGCAACGGGAGGATCTGGGTGGCCTACCAACGCCGAGGAATCGCCTGCCTCGATCGCGACGGCCGCTTTCAACTCCAGCGCATCCGCGAGGACGCTCCCGATCTTTGTCCATTCGTGCTCTCCGAGGATGCCGAAGGCACGCTGTGGATCGGCGCCTCGGAAGGCCTCGCGCGTTGGAAGAGCGACCAGCGCAACCTGTTCACGGTCGCCAACGGACTGGTAGACCCGGTCATCCTCCAAATTATAGACGATGGAGAGGGACGCCTGTGGTTGGGCACCCGTCGAGGCCTCATGTGGGTGAGCAAGAGCGAATTCACGGAGGTCGCCGACGGACGGAAAAGCGTGCTTGCCGTCCGCCACCTCGGGGAAGAAGCCGGTTTTACGGATGAGGAATGCACGGGCCGCTTCGGCGCGCGCGCGGCGCGGTCCGCCGATGGACGGTTGTGGTTTCCCACCATGGACGGACTCGCCATGATCGACCCTGCGCAGTTGAACACGGCCATTCCCCCGCCCCGCGTTTATGTGGAAGAAGTCCTCGGCAACGGACTTCCCGTCGAGAACCGCGACGGACTCTTTCGCGCGCCGCTGGGCGCGCGCGACGTGGAGTTTCGATTCACCGCCCCCGTCTTCAGCGCGCCGGAGCGGGTCTTCTTCAAGTATCGCCTCAAGGGCTACGATCCCCATTGGTCGAACGCGACGGTTTCGCGGAGTTTGCGTTATTCCCATCTGCCGCCGGGCAGATACCAGTTCGAGGTGATGGCGCGCGACCGCGACAGCGGCTGGAGCGAGCCGGCGCCGCCGGCGATCCTCATCCTGCCGAGCTATCTCTGGGAAACCGCATGGTTTCGCGTCCTCGCGGCGGTCGGAGCGATCGGCGTCGCGGCGGTCGGAATCCAGGTTTACTACCGCCGGCAGTCCCTGCGCGAGATTGAGCGGATCGAGCAGCGCCACGCCGTCGAGCGCGAGCGCGCGCGAATCGCCCGCGACATTCACGACGATGTCGGCGCGGGCCTGACCGAAATCGCCATGTTGAGCGAGCTCGCGCGGGATGCGCGACAGCCGCCGGAGGATCGGAACAAACTCCTCGACGGCATTTTTCGGCGCGGACGCGAGCTTACCCGCTCGCTGAACGAGATCGTCTGGGCGATCAATCCCGCCAACGACACGCTCGAAAACTTTCTGTCGTACGTCGGCGAATTCGCCCAGGAATTTTTGGGCGCCGCGGGGATTTCCTGCCGCCTCGATCTTCCGCTCGCTCCTCCCGCGCTTCCGCTGTCCGCCAATATCCGCCATCATCTCCTCCTTGGAGTAAAGGAAGCCCTGCATAACGTGGCGAAACACGCCGGCGCCGGCGAAGTCCGCCTCGCGGCGCGCATCGAGAACGGGATGTTGACCATGACCATCCAGGACAACGGCCGCGGTTTTGATCCCGAAACGGTCCGGGGAACCCAACGCGAGCAGGACGGACTGGCCAACATCGCGTCGCGCCTCGCCGAAATCGGAGGACGCCTTCACCGGGAAAGCCGCTCCGGCCAAGGGACCCTCCTGATCTTGTCGGTCAAACTCCCGTTCGACGCTTCGCGCGCTCGGGAATCGCACTGATCTTCGGGATGCCGGTCCACGTCGCCATTGTGGAGGATGACCCTCGGGTGCGCCGGACGCTGGCGCGCATCCTGAATCGCGCCGGAGACTGCTGTTGCGTCGGAGAATACGGCGCCGCCGAAGAAGCCCTCGACGACCTCCCGCGCCGCAACCCGCAGGTGGTGCTGATGGACATCGACCTCCCCGGCATGAGCGGCGTCGAATGCGTGCGGCGGCTCGTAGAAAAAGCGCCTGCGACCCAGGTCCTCATGCTGACCGTCTTCAGCGATGCGGACACGATCTTTGAGGCGCTTGCCGCCGGGGCGGTCGGTTACCTAGTCAAGCCGATCCGCGCCGAGCAGCTCGTGGACGCGGTGCGCGACGTCTTCGGCGGCGGCGCTCCGATGACCAGCGGCATCGCGCGCAAGGTCGTTCAACTTTTTCAACGCGCCCGCGGCGCCGAGAACGAGGCGAGCCGGCTCTCCCCGCGCGAGCAGGAGGTCCTGGAACTCCTCGCGCAGGGCTATCTCTACAAGGAAATCGCCGACCGTCTCGACATCCGATACGCCACGATTCGCACCCACATTGAGCGGATCTACCAGAAACTTCATGTCCGTTCCCGGACCGAAGCCGTCGCGCGCTATCTCGGGCGGGCGGCGCGCGAGAGGCGTCGGTAGTTCTACCGACTCCCCGGAACACGCCTTCGGGCCTACGGTTCCTCCAGCCCGCGCGCTGGCGCGGGAGGGGGATGCCTCGTGCAAGAAACCGAGTACTTCAACATCGCCCGGGCGGAGCAAAGCCACTGGTGGTACGCCGCCATGCGCGCCACCTGCGCGAGTTGGCTGCGGCGTTTGCCCTTCGCGCGCGGCCGCGCGGGC
>JABWAM010000133.1 GCA_013360985.1 Verrucomicrobiia bacterium
CTCCTCATCCTGGCGTTCCTCGTGGGAGCAACCCTGCCCATGGCGTCGGCGGCGACGACGACCAACATGTATCAAAATTTCGATACGAATATGGTGGGCGACATGCCCTCCGGTTGGAGCCAGGGAGGGTCGGCAGGCTACGCCATCGTGACCAATAATCTCTTCGTCTCTTCTCCCAACAGCTTGGTCCTGGTCAACACAAATGGAGGCGCACCGGCTTACGCCATCCGTTCTCCCTCCCCAACCATCAACAGCAATTTCGATCAACAGGTGCAGGTGAAGTACAGCATCTATCTGGCGCAAAAAGAGGCCTCCTACAGCTTCAGGGCAGATGATTTCTCGACGATTTCCCTATTTCGACTTGCTTTTGACAATGCCGGTCACATCACGGCTTTCACCAACGGAGGATCGCGGACGGTCGCCAACTGGGATACCGGTCTTTGGTACCATGTCACTCTCGATTTCATTCCCAGCAATAAGATCTATTCGGTCAGCGTTTCCACCAATGGCGGGTTGTTCGCCTCGATGGGTGGACTCACTTTCGAGAACAATAATCGGAACTTCGATTATGTGTACCTCCAAACCTATGGAGCGCTCGGAAAGGATACCTACGGGTATTTCGACGACATCTCGGTGATCATCAACCCCATCCCCGAGCCGACCCTCGGGGGACTCGTCGCGCTGGGCGTGGGACTCCTGCTCTGGCATCGTCGTCGGTCCGCGTAACGCAAGAGCGACGTCGTGCGTGCCCCGGACCCCTGCCGCGCGAGGAGGATGGGGCGTCGTCCGCGTTGCGAACTTGGGGGATTCACCCTCATCGAGCTTTTGGTGGTGATCGCGATCATTGCGGTCCTCGCGGGGATGCTCATGCCCGCATTGAAATCGGCGCGCGGCAAGGCGCAATCCATGGCCTGCATGAGCAACCTCAAGCAAATCCTTCTGGCGGATCTGCTCTATGCCGATGACCACAACGACGCCCTTGTCCCCTACTGGATTTCCGATGGAACGAGTTATCTCACCCCCGATACGACCTACAAGTACCCAGGTTTGCTCCAACCCTATATCAAACCGGGGAGTGGAACATTCGTTCCGTCCCGCAATGAATGGATGCGTTGCCCCGCCCAGAAGAACAAGGATCCCTGGGGCGATGTGATCGCGGGAATCGCTCCTGTCTATGCCCCGGGCAACAACAACCATTTTATCCACAGTGACGGCGTGAGCGCGCCGAAGCGTCTCTCCGCGCGACGCGGCGAGATCCGCAATCCCGCGGCGACTCCCTCGTGGTTGGATGTGGACGGGGGCACGGCCCGGGGGTATCCCGCTTATTGCCGCGGCTGTTATCCCGCCGGCTTGATGCTCGAGCCAATTAGCAGCGAACCGAACAACTTCGGTCATCGCCACAACGGCGGGGCGAACGTCGGTTTCGTGGACGGCCACGGAGAATGGGTGTCGCTGAAAACCTTGCAACAGCCATGTGTCCAGGGCGGCACGGATTTCTTTCGCCACTGGGACAACTCTCCATGATCGCCCAAGGAGACGGCCGATTTTTCGGGCGACACCAATCGCCGCGCCGTCGCGTCGAGAGGAGGTTTCGCGTGAAGCCGAGCGCGGCCCGGCGACGCCTTTTCTGTGCGGTCGCGCTCCTTGCGCTGGCGCTCGGTTCCACGCGCGCCGCGGAAACGTCGGCCGCCGAAGTGAACCTGGCGCGGGCGGAGCAGCAGGGGATTCCCACGGCCAGCGATTCGATCGATGGGACCTACCAATACCAAGCCGGCGCGTTCGCCGACGGCAAATCCGACACGGCCTGGGTCACCGGACGCGAGGAGAACGAGCACTGGGCGCGGATCCAGTGGCGAAACCGGCTGGTGACGGTGCGCCGCGTGGAAATCGATTTTGCGCCGTTGTCCCTGGCGTACACTCCGCCGAAGGATTTCTTCGATCCGCGTCCGCCCGCGCAACTCAGTTTTCGGACGGGAAAACCGGACGCTTTGGAATTGGAGGTCTTGACGGGCGGACGATGGGTCTCCCTTCAGGACGCCAAGACGCCGCTCGCGTGGAAAGGGGGAGGGCGCGTCACGATCGCGCCTCCCGCGCCGGTTCCCAATGTTCAGGAGCTGCGCCTCACGCTGCGTTCCACGCGGGCGAACGAACTGTTCGCCGTTCGCGAGCTGGAGGTGTTCGGCCCGAAGACGGAGACGAGCTTCGCGATGCGCCCCAAGTGGAAGGGAATCTGGATCTGGGGCGAACTCGAGCCGATCCTTGCGAACCTCAGCATTGTGAAACGGTATTTCCGGCGGGTCTTCGACGTGGAGGACCCCGCGAAAATCCGGGCGGCGCGCCTCGCGTTCATGGCGCACGACCGGGGGCGCGTCTGGCTGAACGGCGCCGAGGTGTTGCGCACCTCCTTCACCGGAAAAGGGCTCTGGCCCGAGCTGGCGCGCAAGGAACTCGATCTTTCCCTGTTGCGCAAGGGGAAAAACGTGCTGGCGATTCAGGGCGAAGACCTCGAAGAGTGGGGCCTCCGCGGCGTATTGGCCGAGCTCGCCCTGCGCAAAGACGACGGTTCCGTGGAAACGATTGCCACCGACGGGGAAAGGTTTCGCGCCGGCACTTCCGCGGAATCCGGATGGAATCTGCATCCCGAAGGGTTCGACTCCTGGAAACGCCCGAACCCTCTCGCGCCGGCCAACGTGGATCACGACGCCATCTTCAACGTGGCGTTCACGCCGTTATTCCTTGGGGATCCCGTGCGGGTCCTCGAGGTAAAACTCGATCCCGCAATTCCGAAGCCGGGAGACCGTTTCACGCTGTCGGTGCGGGTTGGCGCGGAGCAGCCGCTCCATCGGGCGTATGGCGTCCTGGTCGATCTGGGCGAGCACGGGCCGGTACGCAACACCTACATGGACTTCAGCCTGGGCGAGGCATTCCTGAAACCGGCCGACGGGCTTCCCCAGGGTTTTCAGGGGGAAAAAACGCTTTCCGTTCCCGGTTTCTGGCCGAAAGGAACGGCTCCTCGCGCGCCGATCACCCTGCGCTTCTGCGCGCCGGAGGCGCAGGCCGAGATTCTTTCCGGACCCGTGGGACAGGTGACCGGCGACCCGAATCCCGGCGCGTTGCGCGTCGAGGTGGGCGCGCCGCCGCCGCCCGCGCTCAAGGCGGGTTTTCCCGAGGTGAAGATCGCCGGGAACGGCGGCCTCGTCGTCGAGGGACGCACGCTGGCGCCCATGATGTTCACGAGCTCGCTGCAGACGCCCGATCGCTATCAGGATTGGTTGACCAGCGGAGTTCAGATTTTCCGGATCCCCCCGCAATCTTCGCTCTCGGTGATGTCGGCGGAGGAAGACGAGGAGGTCCATCTCTCCAAGGTGATGGAGATGCTCCGCGTCCAGGTGGAAACGATCCGTTCCATGGCGCCCGACGCGAAGTTTCTTCTGATGCTCGATCTCGATGCGCCGACCACCTGGGTGCACGAGAATCCCGAGGAGTTGATCATGCTTCCGAACAACATGAAGATCATCTCGCAGGATCCGAAGAACAAGCTGAACGGCTTCATGCACGAGACCCCCAACTCGGAGGTCTACCTGCGCCGATTGCGGGCGTGCACGCGGCGGTTGGTGGAACGGCTCCAGGCGCAACCTTTCGCGCACAGCATCCTCGGGGTCGTGCTCACCCACGGACGCGCGGGGGAAAACTACGAGGGGCTCGACGTCAACTCCTTCGTGGACGACGCGGGCGAGTGGGTGATCCCGGATCGCGACCACTGGGTCTGGGGCGACGTCGGTCTCGCGGCGCGCCGCGACTTTCGCGACTGGCTCCGGGCGAAATACCACGCGGACGACCGCCTCGCGGCGGCCTGGAAAATGTCCGGCGCGAAGTTCGACGATCTCATCGGCATGACCGCGTGGCCGAACAAGAAATTCGCCGAACTCCTCATGTGGCGGAACCGTCCGAAAGATCGTTTCATCTTCCGGGACCGCGCGGCGGAGGGGAGTTTTTATGCCGATTTCGTTCAGCACCAGAACGAGGCGAACGCCGAGCTTTTTCTGGAAACCGCCAAGGTCATCAAAGAATCGAGCGGCGGAAAGCTGCTGGTCAGCGGCTTCATCGGCTACAACCTTCCCAATCTGAGCAACTCGCCGCCGGGAAGCGCCCAACACTCGGGGCACTCGGCGATCCGCAAGGTCTTCGAGAGTCCGTATATGGATTTCATCCACAGCCCCCACTACTATCATCTGCGGCGCGCGGGAGATCCCGTGATGCCGATGGGGATCGTCGATTCGCTGCGTCTGCACGGCAAGCTCTGGGTGAATGAGTTTGATTCGCGCACCTACCTGAGCCCGCTGGATCCCAAGACCTTCAGTCCGACCGAGACGCGCGAGGTTTTCCGGAAGGAGTTCGGCTACGCGATCACGAAGAACCAGGGGTGGTGGTGGCTCGAGTTCCCCTTCGCGCTCATCGGTCCGCAGGCGGCCTCCTGGTTTTCCGATCCCCGGCTCCTGGCCGACATCGCGGTGATGAAACGCGTCTACGATCTCGCGCTCAAGCGACCCGCCACCGGGCCTTCCGCCGAGTGCGCGGTGATCTTCGACGCCGAACAACCCTACTACACGGACTCCTATTCTCCCGCGAACACCGTGGGAAGCGCGGTCGTCAACTTTCTCATCCCCAAGCTCTTCAAGGTGGGCCCTCCCTTCGACCTCTACGCCCAGAGCGATCTGTCCATGCTCGTGGAGAAGGGGTGGCACAAGAACTACAAGCTCCTGCTCTTCGTGAACGCCTATCATCTCACGAAGAACGATCGCACGCTCATCGAAACGCGTCTCAAGAAGGACGGCCGGACGCTCGCCTTCTTCTTCGCCCCCGGCTACCTCGGCAACGACGATCCGTCCGCCGAACGTTCGCTCGCCGGCATCGAAGAGGTCACGGGCATGAAGGGCGTCCGCCGCCTCGCGGAACAACGCGTGGTGGGTGTGGATCTCGATGCCGCGCCGCCCGCTTTTCGCGAGGCGGCGGACGCGTCATTTGACGTGTTGCCCTGGTGGGGTCCCGAACAGATCAAGAACTATCATCAGGAGATCGGCCCGATCTTCTCTCTCGATCCCGCGGCTGCGGACGGATGGACCGCTTTAGGACGGCTCCGCATGGATCGTAAACCCGTCGAAGGCCGGGTGGCCCTCGCTGTACGGAAGGCGGCGGATCATCAGGTGTTTTATTCGACGCTCCCGGACCTTCCGCTTGCCGCATTACGCGAGATTGTGGCCGCCAGCGGAGTCCATTCCTATACGTCGCGCGCGGGGATCTTGACCTGGGCCAACAAAAACTTTCTTTGCGTCCATGCCGGCCGGAACGAACGCGGGATCGCGCTCGACGCGGGCGAGGCGGTGACATGGATCGAGCCCTTCGACCGGAAGATCTACGCCAAGGCCGCGCGCACGCTCACGCTCGATTTGCGCAAGGGCGAAACGAAATTCTTCTGCCTCGATCGCAAAGGCGAATGGCAGGCGCTGCTCTCCGCGCCGTCCTCCGCCGCCGCGTCGCGTCCCGCGCGCGCAAAACCCTGAAATCCCTAATCCTGTAAAAAATGAATCTTTCCCTTCAAAAACGGAGTCTCCTCTTTCTCGTCGTGGGACTGACCTCGATTGCAGTCGCGCGCGCCGCCGAGCCGCCGCCCAGTTTCTATGCGCCGCTCGACGATTCTCCGCATGCCACCGTAGCCAACGGCGCGCTCCAGGCCACCGTCCAGGGGCAGGTGAACTATGTGCCCGGCGTGCGCGGTCGCGCGGCGGTGGTGGGAAGCCAGGGGCATCTCGTCTATCTCGCCAGTCAAAACTTCCATCCGGAACAGGGAACGCTTTCCCTCTGGATGCGGCCCGTGGATTGGGAGGGCGGCGACGACCAGTTCCATTTCCTTTTCTTTTGCGCTTCGGAGACTCCGAGCACGCGCGAACGCCTCCTCCTTTACAAGTTCTTCAAATCGGATCTTCTCACGGCGCTCTGGGACGGACCCAAGGGCGTTTCGCCCGCACTCCTTCAGGCGCCGCACGAATGGGATCCCCAACACTGGCGGCACTACGCCCTCACGTGGTCCGCCACCGAGCTTGCGCTCTTCCTGGATGGAGATCAAATCGGCAGGACGCATCGCGAAACCCCGAAGGCCACCGACATCACCTATTTTTTATTGGGGTATGGTTATTTCATTCCGAACGAAACAGGCAATCAGGCCCTCGACGAGGTCCGCCTGTATGAGGAGGTTCTGACGGCGGAGCAGATCCTGGCTCTCTACAAGCTGGATGCCGCAGGCGCCGCGCGAAAGTAGGGAGGTCCGAAACGATCCGCTCAAGATCTGGGCGGTCGGCGGACGATTCGCGCAAGGGCAGGGGAGCGGAGGGCGCCGTCACGCGTCGCGCCCGGAGAGCCGTGGCGTCGGCCAGGGAGGCGCCTCGCGACAGGGCGCACGCATCCCCGCGTCGGAGTGTGTCCGGAAATTACGATGGCGCGCGTTGTGAAGGCCACGGATTTTGGGCCAGACGGCGAGGCAAACCCATATAAGTGTCCGTTCAATCAATATCATCTTGCCATGGTCATCACGCAGCCGACGATCTCCGCGAACGCGATCCATGGCCTCTGGAGATGAGCCAACTTCGACCGCGACTCGTGCCAGATATCAAATATGATCTTGATTGAACGGACGCCGATTCGATGAAGCGCAACCGAAAAAGGAGCGGCGCCTGATGGAACCCTGGCTCAAGAACGCCCAATTGCGCAAGGAGGTCTGCAAGGGCCGATCCTTCAATCCCGATGAGTTCGCAGTTCACCTGGATCGGGCGATCGTCAAGAAGGCTCCCGAGGCCCCAATCCCCGCGTAAGGCATAGGGAAACCCATCCTCAATCGAGAAATGCGTGACGCTTCTACAACATTTTGTGGTGAAGCCGCTGCTGCGGCGCCGCCGGC
>JABWAM010000134.1 GCA_013360985.1 Verrucomicrobiia bacterium
CTCTCTCGCTCACCGAAAAATAATCGGTGCCCCAGTTCTCGATGTTGTAGAGGGCCAGGGCGTCCTGGACCGACCATGCCACGCCGTTTTTTGTCGTCATCGTTTCGCGCGAACCTTCCGTTCCCTGCGTTGAAACAAATCAACGAAGCGCGCGCAAGCCCTCATTCCGCTTTTTGCGAAAAAATCTTGGGAACCAGGCGCTTCGGCCTTTCGGTGAAGATTTCACTTGGGAAGCGCGAAGCCTTCAGGCTAGCGTGCCCTCTCATGGCTCAACCGACCAAAGACATGTTGAGGGAGATCTTTCGCCTCCAGGAACAGCTCAATCGCCGCATCGGCGTGAAAATGAAGGGGATGTCGCGCGCCGAAAAGGTGAAGTGGCTCCTCAATTATTCCCGTGCGATGTCCCAAGAGTTGGCCGAACTCAACGATTCCGTCCCGTGGAAGTGGTGGGCGCGCTACCAAAAATTCGATGAGCAAAACGCGCGCGTCGAAGTCGTGGACCTCTTCCATTTCCTCATCTCCATCGCGCAGGTCCTCGGAATGAGCGCCGAAGACGTCTATACGGCCTACACGAAGAAGAATCAGGTCAACCGCCAACGTCAGGCGTCGGGATATCGCGAAAAGGACCACGAGGACTCGCGGCACATCTGACGGCGAGGTCGGCGCGCGGACACCGAAAGCGATTACGCGAGACGTCGGCCGACCGCCTTGAGGAGCGGCTCGAGCCCAAGGATCAGCTTCCGAAACTGCTCGGGGGTGACCTGCTGCGAACCGTCGCTCATCGCTTCGCGCGGATCGGGGTGCACCTCGATGATGAGTCCATCGGCGCCGACAGCGGCCGCGCCGCGCGACATCGCGGCCACGAGGTCGGCGCGTCCCGCCCCTTGGCTCGGATCCACAATCACCGGCAGGTGCGTCTCCGTCTTGGCGAGCGCGACCGCGCCGAGATCGAGCGTGTTGCGCGTGAGCGTCTCGAAGGTGCGCACCCCGCGCTCGCAGAGGACGACGTTCGAATTGCCGCGGCTTAAGATGTATTCGGCGGAAAAGAGCCATTCCTCGATGCGCATGCTCATCCCCCGCTTAAGGAGAATCGGTTTCCCCGATTCCGCGGCGGCGACGAGCAGCGCGAAGTTTTGCGCGTTGCGCGTGCCGATCTGGAGCATGTCCGCGTAGCGCGCCACGAGATCCACGTCCCGCTCGCTGAGCACCTCGGTGACGATGCCGAGTCCGGTCGCGGCGCGGGCGGCGGCGAGGAGCTCGAGCCCCTCCTCCTTTAACCCCTGAAATTCGTAGGGAGATGTGCGCGGCTTGAAGGCCCCGCCGCGGAGGAGCTTCGCGCCGGCGACCTTCACCGCGCGGGCGGTCTCCATCACCTGTTTCTCGCTCTCGACCGAGCAGGGGCCGGCGATCACGGGGAAATCCCTGCCTCCGAAGGGCACACCGCGCACGCGCACGACGCTCCCGCCGGGGTTCGCTTCACGGCTGACCAGTTGATAGCGCCGCTGGACCGGCATCACCTGGTCTACGCCGGACATGGAGGTCAGCGTCTCGAGTGTGTGGTGCACCCGTTCATCCCCGATGGCGGCGACGACGGTGCGCTCGACGCCGCGGATCGGGTGAGGACGATACCCCAGCTTCCGCACTTCGCGGATGACGGCGTTGATCTGCGCCTTCGAGGCGCCGGCTTTGAGGACGACAATCATGATCCCCTCAATCTGAGCGAGGGAACGGCCCGGGGCAATCCGGAAGCGCATCGGGCTCGCGCGCGGAGGCGGACGCTCCCGAAACGAGACGCAAGACCGCGCGCAACGCCTCGTCTGCGGAGACCGCGGTCGGGCGTTCGCCGCGCTGGAGCACGATGATCCGTTTCCCTCGAGGTCGCCAGACGCGCGCGTCGGTCGGCCCAAAAATTGCGCAGACCGGCGTCCCGACCGCCGCCGCGAGATGGGTGATCCCGGAGTCGTGCCCGACAAAGGCCGCGCAATGCGCGAAAAGGGCGGCGAGTTGCGGCAGCGACAGCCCCGCGCAACGACGAACGCTGGAAGGAAACCGTTCGCTCCAAAAACGGCGCGCGGCGTCCTCGTCGGCGGGGCCTTCCACCACGAGAACCTCGATCCCTTCCGCGGCGAGGCAACGGGCAAGCTCCGCGAAGCGTTCCACCGGCCAGTTCTTGACCGGCGATCCGCTTCCCAGGTGGATCGCCACCCGAGGGCGCGCGCTCGGCGGAGAGAAAGCCGCGGCGCGCGCGAGATCGATCTCCGAGGGAAAAATGCGCGGCGCCTCGATCTCTCGCGCAACGCCCGCTTTCTCCAACCACGCCGCGAGATGTTCCGCCGCATGGCGTTCCCCCGAAGGACGGCTGTCGGCGGCAAGCACCCGCCGCGCCCCAGCCTTCGCGAGGTTGCGTCGAAAGACTTCGTCGGGATCGTAAAGAAAACTCACCACCAAATCGAAGCCGGCGACGTAGGCGCACAACCCGGGATCGAGCGCGGCGCCTTCGGCGAAAAAGGCCGCCATGCCGCGCTGGTCAATGGAGCGAACGGCGGCGGCGTACTCGGGCCCGAGCGCAAGATGCGCGATATGGGGATAGCCCAGAATCTCGATGTGCGCCGTCGGAAACGCCTGTCGAAACGCCCGAATCGAGGGCAGCGTGAGAATGAAATCCCCGAGCGCTCCCCCGCGGATGAAGAGCGCCGATCTCATCACAACCTTCCGCGCGATCAGAAGGCCAAAAACGCGAGCGCCAGCAGGATCGCGCCTCCCGCGAGCTTGATCTGGGCAATCTTTTTCCAATAGGCAGGCCGATTTTCGCACGCGGACACCAGGTCGCGCAGCCAATGGGGCGCGCAAAAAAAGACGCCGCCGGCGACGGCCCACGCGTAGGCGAGTGCGACGATGACAAGGCGGGCGGGCTCGTCTCGCGGAAAACAGACGCTCAAGACCGGCTTGGCCGCCAAAACGAGAAAGAGCGCGACCGCTTGCGCCCCGAGATACTCGTTCAGGCGAAGGACCACGTAGAAGTAGAGGAACGGGCTGCCCCAATACGCGAGGGGCTTCCATGCGTTGAGACTCCCGAGGTCCATTTGGCTGAGCAACGCCATCGCCCAGATCACATCCGCGGCAAAAACCACGCGTCCAATCGCCTGGTTTCGCGGAAGTTTCCGTAGAAATCGGCGCGCCGCCTCCTGATGTTTCAGGCACCAGACGCCGGATCCAAGACTGAGCAATCCGAGCCCGACGGAAAGGATGCGCAGCGCGTTCATGGACATGTCTTTAGCCTGAATATTTCACACTCCAAAGGGAAATCTCCATGAAAGGCCGAAAACGCCCTGGTTCCCAAGACATTTCGGGACCGCCCCGCCCTGTCTTTCGGAAAATAGGCGGGCGGATAGCGCGCGTTTTCACGCCGACCGGACAAGGCAACGGGAAGCGTCCGCGCCGATTTTCTCGCAGAGCCGTCGGAACGCCCTCTCGCGCTCCGGGCGGTCGTCCGAGCGAAATTCCCAAAAAGATGACGACGACAAAACCTCCGATCAAGTCGGCGGTGAGCGAAAGAATTTCGCAACTGCTCCGTTCCGATTCCGGCTCGAGTGCGCCCCGGTACAACCGGCGCATTTCCTTGATCTCGGCGGGCCGGTTAGCGCGCGTCAAGATCGAGTGGGACCGATAATCGCGCGCGGCCTCCGTGAACGAATGAAGCTCCAGCCACTCGGCCGGCAACGGGCGAACCCGAGAGATCAAAAGTGCCCCAACGACGGCTTGAACGACAGATTCGTCCGCGCCCATTCGATCTGCGCCGAGACAGTTTGAAGCGTCTCGGGGGTTTGCCTCCAGCACCCTTTGTGGATCCGGCGAAGCCGCGCGCAATTTTCGACCGAACGAAATCCGCCGGGGATCATCCCGCGTTTCCGACAGCGCGGGATTGGCGGCGCGGAGCTCGTCATTCGCGTCGCTTTTTCGCGCTCACGCGCGCCCCCTCTTCCACGGAGGGCGCCGCCGAAACGCGGCGCCCTCGCGGGAAGCTCAATAGACGTGGGTGCTCTCTTCCTGGGTCACCGGCGCGCTCAGCACGTCCGAAGTCATTTCGACCTTCACGCGATGATCGCCGGTAAGCACGCCCTTGCCCGTAATCGTCCACGAAACCGCTTCTTTCGGCGCGAGCTTGGAGATCGTTCCGAAGGTGACGGTTTTGCCCTCCACCGAGCCGGAGGTGGCGCCCGCCGCGGAAACCGGATCGATTTCCTTGTCGAACTTGGCGACCAACTTGATGTTGGTGCAGTCGGCGCTGCCCTGGTTCGTCACGCGAATCGTATAGGTCGTCGTCTCGCCGACGCCGATGGGATCCGGGTCGTCGGCGAGTTGCAGGAGGATCGCCGCCTTGCCCTTCCACAGGGTATCGGCGCGGCTCGCCTCCTTGAGGCCCTCGCGGGTCACGACCGCCACGTTGTTCGGGAAGACGCCGCCGACCATCGAGGTGGCGGTTACGTCAAAGCTCCGTTTCTCTCCTGCGGCGAGTTCGGAGATCCGCCAGATCGCTTGGAACCCTCGGATCTCGGCGCCGTCTGCGGAAAGGATCTTGACGTTGGGATCCACCCAGTCGGTCACGACCACGTCGGTCAGCGGGCTGTCGCCGGTGTTGGTCACCACGATCTGGTAGGTCGCGGTGCGTCCGACATACTGCTCCGCGGTGCCGGTCTTGGTCACGCTGAGACCCGGCTGCGTGATCACCGTCGTCGCGTTCGCCGAAGCTTCGCCGGCGTTGGCGGTGCGAACCGTCGCGACGTTGGTGAACCGTCCGCGGCGTTCCGCTGTGAGCGGGACGTCGATCCTCTTGCTCTCGTTGGGAGCGAGGACGCCGAGATCATAGGTGAGTTGCTTCTGTCCTCCCGCAGCCGCGAGACCTTCCGGCACGTTGTCGGTGACCACGACGTCACGAGCCGTCGCGTTGCCCGGATTCCTCACGACGACCGAATAGTTGACGGGATCCCCCACCCTGGCGGTCGCCGGCCCGGTCTTGTCAATGGCGATCGCGGCTCGGCCGACGAGCGTCTTCACGCATCCCCGCGGGATGGCGTGAACGGCGGCGCAGTTGCAGAGTTCCCCGTCCTGCTCCGCCTTGAGCCAAAACTTGATCGTCTTCACCTCGTCGCGATTCATCGCGCCCAGGCGCCACGTCAGGATTCGTCCCTCGATCTTCGCTTCGGGTTCCGCGCGAACGAAGGAAGCGCCTTCGGGAATCCGATCCGTCACCGTGACGTCGCCGGCGACTTCAAGGGCGGTGACGGTGAGTTCGACCGGATAGGTATCGCCGAGCGTCGCAGAAACAGGCGCCGCATTATTGAGGCGCACCAGCGGATCCATCCGAATATCCACCGTATCCCATCCCTCCCTGGGGCCTTTCACCTGCTCGGGAGCGACGGCCGTCGAAGTCCCGTTCGCGGTAGAGCATCCCATCCACGTCACGGGAAGGAGGGCAAGGGCGATCACGGGAAACAGCGTGGCGCACAAATGGCGGAAGGATTTTTTAATTTTCATGGGACTCGCGGGAGGGTGAAGGACGGAAAAGGAGACAGGGGAAGAGGGAAAGTCGGTCGGACAAAATAGCGAAGAGCGCGGTTTTGTCAATCGGATGGGCGCAAAAAGGAAGGCGCCCTTCTGAATCAAAAACCCCAGACCGCTTCGAGAAACACCGCGCCGAGCCCCGCGTCGGCCTTTTGGTCGAAGCGGTCGCTGGAGTATTGGCCATAGAGCGCGTCAAACCCCGCGCGGAGTCCCCACTCGGGCGAAAAATCGTAACCGGTATAAAGCTGTCCCTGGAGGCCCCACCATCCGGAGAGCGCGGAAAAGGCGGGCGAAATTCCCCAGTACCACTCCCGAGAAACGTGGACCCGGGCATCGAAGCCGGCGAGCCAGGTAACCAGCCACGCCGTGTCGCGTTGATGAAACGCGGAGGTCGCGTAGCCGGCAGCCGCGCCGATCGCGGCGGGATTGACGACGCTGGTGCGCGTCCCCGTGCCTTCGAACTCCGCGACGAGCGCCTTGACGCCCAAGAAAGGCATCACCTTGAGGGTCTCGTCTTTATGGAAATCGCGGCCGACTAGGAGATCCACCTGATGAAGCTCCGCGTCGGAGCGGAAGCGGCTTCCCTTGGCGAAGTAGGCGCCGGCGAAGGAGAGGTCCGTCGGCAGGTTCACCGTGCGCTCGGCTTGATCGTATTTGTAGGCGAAGAGCAAATGCCAGAGCGGTTGGAACTGCCAGTCCAACTCGATTTGCGCGCCGACATTCGCCTCGTCCAAGCCGAGGTCGCGCCGCGTGTCCACGGTGTCCTTGGCGACGCCGAGGAATGCGCCGCCGAGCGCGGTCGCGCCCAGGCGAAAGGCGCCCGCGGTTTCCGTGGCGCGCGGGCCGACGCGCACCTCCAACTCCCGGTCGGCCGGCAAATTGCCTTTCAGTTTGGTGACCAAGGTCTTCGGCGCCAGCGGCTTTTGACAGAGACGGCTTTCCTCGGCGCGATCGGCGCGCGCCGTCCATGCGAGCGAAACGACGAGGAGGAGCAGCAGGGCGAGATGTTTCATACGGAGAATTGGGGCGACAGAAGTTCGCGAAGTTGCGGATTGAAAGGAACGTCCCGTTTCGCGGAGGCGGAGGGCGTTGTCAAGTTTTGACTGGAGAATTTTTCACAGCGGCGGGCGGCCTTTCCGGAAAACATGCGAACGCTTGAGGAAAGACTTCGGCGCGGACGTCGTGACGGCTTCTCTTCGGGCCGCTCCTCGATGGAGGACGAGCAGAGGGGGCTTTGAAACGGGGTCATCCGTGGATTTGAGGAGGCGGCGCCAGAGAGGCGCGCCATTCGAGGATTGCCGGAACGCGGACCGAGGCGGGCGCCTCGGCCGGCGCGCGGAGTTGCGCGAGGAGC
>JABWAM010000135.1 GCA_013360985.1 Verrucomicrobiia bacterium
GAAATCGCGCGTGGAAACGTCGGAGTCGCGAGCCCATTTCGGAAGGAACTCGAGGTTGATGAGTTCCTTGAGGTTTGCGCCGGCGGCCTTCTGAGGAGCGTCGCCCATGCTCAAGGCTCCCTGGGCTGCGGCGAAGCGGCCTTGGTTAGAACGAGCGACGAACGAGGTTGGGCGCGAAACTCGCGAAGGAAACGGATCGGATCGTATGGCTGAATGTTCCGAGGATCATACTTTCCGCCGAGCATCGGTGGTCTCAACGCGCGCGCGGCCCGGGTCGAGGCAAAATTCTCGTCAATGACGCGGCCCACCTCGAAGTGGCAATGGGGAATCGCGCTGAGATAGCGACGACCTCCGGGCTGTGAGGAGGTCTGCCCCATGATTCCGAGGCGGTCTCCGCGCCGAACGCTCCGGCCCTCCTTCACCTCCACGCGGCTGAGATGGGCATACATGGAGAGGAACGGCGTGCCGTCGTCGAACCGATGTTCGATCATCACGTAGCGCCCGTAGCCGCTGCGTTCGCTGCGGGCATTGACGACGACGACCGTGCCGTCGAGCACCGCATAAATCTCATCGTGCGGAATGCACACGGGTTCGTTCTTGGAAAAGCTGCGGGAGGTTTTCGGGTCGTAGTATTCGATTTTGACCGTGCGTTCCGTGCGCTCGAACTCGACGGGCAAAATGTCCACTCCCTTATGAAAGCGCCCCCCTTGGCTGCGGCTCCAACCCGGCATGCCGTAGGCCGGATTGGTGCGCGTCTGCGCGGCGTATCCTTCGGTTTCGTCGTCAAAGAGCTTTGTGTTCGGCGTTGGAAAGCAGGGCGGCTGGGCGAGTCCTGCGGAAGGAAACTGCGCGAAGACATGGAGCAGCGGGGATCGGGCGGGAGCGGCGTGCGGCGCGAAGCCGAGGGCGGCAAGAGTCCCCAGAAAGAGGGCGGTGGGTCGGCGCATGGCGATTACGGGCAGGCGAGCATGGCGGCCGCAATTTCGCCTGCCGCCTTCGCGCCGGCAAGGACTTCCGTCAGTTTGAGCGAAAACTCGAGAGCTGTGCCCGGCCCTCGGCTCGTCAGGATGCGCCCATCCAGCGCCACGCGATCCTCGACGTAGACGGCGCCCGGAAATTCTCCTGCGACCGACGGATGGCTCGTGACGCGGCGGCCGGCAAGCAATCCGAGGTCTTGGAGCACCGTCGGCGCGGCGCAGATCGCGGCCACCCATTTCCCGGCGCGCGCATGGCGCAGCACCGTCTCGCGGACGCGCGCATCGGCCTTGAGGCGGTTCGCGCCCGGTTGGCCGCCCGGCAACACCACCGCGTCGAACAGCCGATCTCCCACCGCGTCCAGGGGGAGATCGGCAAGGTGACGCGTCTTGCGCGAGGCCTCGATCGGCCCGTCGCGCAGGCCCGCGACGGTGACTGCCGCGCCGGCCCGCCGAAGCACATCCACGACAGCGATCGCCTCGATTTCTTCGAAGCCATCGGCAAGCAGGACCAAGGCGGTGGGGTTCGGCATAAACGGCCTTCCGTCGCGGCAAGCACGCTCGGAAACACGCGTCTCATGCTAACCTGAACATTTCACACTCCAAAGTGAAATTTCCACCGAAAGGCCGACAGTTGCCAATTGCGCAACAGCCTGCTACACGGGGAGAACATGTTCCGACGATTCCTTCCGCGCGAAGACGATTTCTATGATCAGTTTGAGCAGATCGCGGGGTTTGTGATCCGCGCGGCAGAGGTGCTCAAGAAACTCCTCGACGACTACACGAACGTCGGGCTGAAGCTCCAGGACCTCGAGGGCTTCGAGCACGCCTGCGATCGGGTGACGCATTCGACGATCAATCATCTCAACGGGACCTTTCTCACCCCGTTCGATCGCGAGGACATCCATGAGTTGGTGCTTCGCCTCGACGACGTGCTCGACACCATCGAGGGCGCCGCGCAGCGGATGCAGACGTGCCGCATCGCGAAGCCGACCGAAGACGCGCGCAAGATGGGGCGCATCATTCTGAGCCAGGCCGAACTGATCCAGCGCGCGCTCAACACGCTGCGCGACGTGCGCAACTACAACAATATCCTCGATCACTGCGTGGAGATCCATCGCCTCGAAAATCAGGCGGACGCCATCATGAAAGAGGCGGTGGGTCGGCTCTTCGACGAGGAGAAGAATCCGATCGAACTCATCAAGATGAAGGAGGTCTACGAGAACCTCGAGGTCGTCACCGACCGCTGCGAGACCGTGGCCAACCTCATTCAAGGGATCGCCGTCAAGATGAGCTGAGCCCGGCCCCGCCCCGATGGAAACCCTGCACTGGCTGGTTCCGCTTATCCTCGTCGCGCTGGCTTTCGATTTCCTGAACGGCTTCCACGACGCGGCGAACTCGATCGCCACCGTGGTCGGGACGCGCGTCCTCGCGCCGCGAGTCGCCGTCCTCTGGGCGGCTTTCTTCGACATGATCGGGCCGCTCTTGTTCGGCACGCACGTGGCGCGGACGATCGGGAAGGGCATCGTGGACATTCACCTCGTGACGCCGGAACTGATCCTCGCCGCGCTGGTCGGGGCGATCATCTGGAATCTCTTCACCTGGTTCTACGGGATCCCGAGCAGCTCCTCGCACGCCTTGGTCGGGGGGCTTGTGGGAGCGGCCGTGACGATCCATGGGACCTCGTCGCTCGTCTGGTGGGGCCTGGGCAAAACGGTGTTGTTCATCTTTCTCTCGCCGCTCGTCGGCTTTCTCCTGGGTTCGCTCATGTTCGTCCTCTGCGCGTGGATCGTCCGGCGGAAGACGCCCTTTCGCGTGGACACAATTTTCCGCCGCCTCCAGCTCGTGTCGGCGGCGCTCTACGCGATCGGACACGGAACGAACGACGCGCAGAAGACCATGGGAATCATCTTTATGCTCCTGGTGAGCGGCGGGCATCTCGCGGCGACGGCGCCCGTGCCGCTCTGGGTGATCCTGCTCTGCAGCGTGGCGATGGCGGCGGGAACGGCTTCGGGCGGCTGGCGGATCGTGCGCACGATGGCGACGAAGCTGACGCGCCTAAAGCCGTTCGGCGGATTCTGCGCCGAATCTTCGGCGGCGATGGCGCTTTACGGGGCTTCGCTCTTCGGGATTCCCGTGAGCACCACGCACACGATCACCGGCGCGATCACCGGCGTCGGCAATACCCTGCGCCGTTCCTCGGTGCGCTGGGGTTTGGCGAGCAACATCGTCTGGGCGTGGATCTTCACCATCCCGGCATCGGCGCTCCTCGCGGCGGGCGTGCGCTTCGCGCTGCGCGTGTGGCTGGGGCATTGACGCGCGAGGGAGACGCGAAAGTGGAGGTTGGAAATTCCGCGGCGAAGGCGCATGATTCGAGCATGGAAGAGGGCTCGATCGTTTCGAGGCATCTCTGGGCGCCCTGGCGGGCGGAGTACTTTCGCATGCCGAAGCGCGACGGCTGCATTTTTTGCGAGGCGATGGCGGGCGCGGACGATCTCGTCCTGATCCGGGAACGCACCTGTTTCGCGCTGCTCAACGCCTTCCCCTACACGGGCGGACACCTGATGACGGCGCCCTATCGGCATACGGCGCGGCTCGACGATCTCGCCGAGGGGGAGCTTGCCGACCTGATCTTCCTCGCGCGGCGGTGCGCGCGGGCGATCGCGCGCGCCTTCAAGCCCGACGGGATGAACCTCGGGCTGAACCTCGGCGCCGCGGCGGGCGCCGGAGTGACCGATCATCTCCATCTCCATGTCGTGCCGCGATGGACCGGCGACACGAATTTCATGACAGTCCTCAGCGGCCATCGTGTCGTGTCGGAAGGCCTGCGCGAGACGCGCGAAAAATTCATGGCCGCCCTCGCCGAACTGGAGCCGCGCGCGCATGCCTGAAGCCACGGTCCAACTGGAATCGTCGCGCGCCGCGCAGGCGCTCTACGCGAACGATCTCCGCCTGCTGCGCGCGGCGGAGGAAGCCTTCGGCGTGCGCTTCGTGCAGCGGGCCGACTGGTTCCGCGTCGAGGGAAGCGAAGCGGCGGGAGTGAAGCGGGCGGCGGCCTTTCTGAGCGAACTGGAGGCGGCGCGCGCGAAGGGCGTAGCGATTCGAGCCTTCGAGTTCCACTACGCTCTCGAAGCCTTTCGGTCGGGATCGACGCCGCCGAAACTCGATCTTGGCGCGCTGTCCACGGCGCGGATCGAGACCGGGCCGCGCCACCCTCCCGTCGGCGCGCGAAGCCACGGGCAACGCCGTTTCGTGGAGGCGATGCGCAAAAACGACATGGTCTTCGGCATCGGCCCCGCGGGAACGGGCAAGACCTTCCTCGCCACGGCGATGGCGGTGGAGGCGCTGCGCGAGGGGCGCGTCGAACGGATCGTTCTGACGCGGCCAGCGGTGGAGGCGGGCGAGGCGCTCGGGTTTCTCCCCGGCGATCTCAAGGAGAAACTCCTGCCTTATCTCCGCCCGCTCTACGACGCCCTCGGCGCGATGATGACGCCCGAGGAGATCCGCCGCCTCATGGAGGCGGAGACTCTCGAGATCGCGCCGCTCGCCTACATGCGGGGGCGGACGCTCGACCACGCCTTTATCCTGCTCGACGAAGGGCAGAACGCCACGAGCGACCAGATGTTCATGTTCCTCACCCGCCTCGGCCGCGAATCGCGCTGCGTGGTGACGGGAGACCTCACCCAGGTGGACCTCCCGAGCCACAAGCGCAGCGGACTCGTCGAAGCGGAGAAAATCCTCGGCGGCCTCGATGGCCTCGCCTTCTGCCGCCTCGACGAGACGGACGTGGTGCGGCATCCGCTCGTTCAGAAGATCATCCGCGCCTACACCCAGCATCGTGAGCGCCACCCCTGATCCATCCGTGTCCTTGATGGAAGAGGCCATCGCGGCGATCGCGACGCCGCCCGGCCCCGGAGGAATTGCCGTGCTGCGGATTTCGGGGCGCACGGCCCTCCAGATCGCCGACGCGGTCTTTCGGGGGCGCGGCAAACCGTCGACGCAACCTTCGCACACCTTGCGCCACGGCCTGCTGATGGACGGCGAAGAGGTCGTGGACGAAGTCCTGCTCGCGGTGATGCGCGCGCCGCGTTCGTACACTGCGGAAGACGTGGTGGAGATTTCCTGCCATGGCGGCATGGTCTCCGCGCGGCGCGCGCTCGATCTGCTCGTGCGTTCGGGGGCGCGCGTTGCCCTGCCGGGAGAATTCACGCGGCGCGCGTTCCTCAACGGCCGCATCGATCTGACCCAAGCGGAAGCCGTCGCCGATATCATTGCCGCGCAGACCGAGGGGGCGCAGAGGGCGGGGCTTGCGCAGCTTCAGGGGCGCCTCTATCGCCAAATGCAGCAGGCGTACGATTCCCTCGCCGACGCCCTGGCCCACGTCGAGGCGCGGCTCGACTTTCCCGAGGAAGACCTCGCGCCCGCCGCGCGGCGAGAAATCGCGGAATGGGTCCGCGGCGCGGCGCATTTTATCGAAACGCTCCTCGCCACGGCGCGCCAGGGGCGCATCCTCCGCGAAGGCGTCCGCACGGTGATCGTCGGCAAGCCGAACGTGGGCAAATCGAGCCTCCTCAACGCGCTGCTCGGCGAAGACCGCGCAATCGTGAGCCCGATCCCCGGTACGACGCGCGACACCATCGAGGAGGTGGCGAACATCGGAGGCGTCCCGCTGCGGATCGTGGATACTGCGGGCATCCGCGAGCACGAGAACCAATTGGAAGAGGAGGGCATCCGCCGCACGCACGCCCAACTCGAAATGGCCGAGCTCGTCCTTCTCGTGTTCGACGTGTCGCGCCCGCTCGACGCCAAGGACCGCGATCTCCTCCAACTCTGCAAAGGCCGGCCGATGATCGTGGTGCTCAACAAGACCGATCTCGGGACGTTCCTCGAAGCGGTGGCGCTGCGCGACCAGACGTGCGTGCCGGTCTCGCTCAAGTCGGGACGCGGAGTGGAGGATCTCAAGGCGACGATCGCCCGCCACGTCCTCCAGGGAAAAGCGCAGGCGATCTTCCACGAAGCGGCGATCAACGCGCGGCATCAGGAGGCGCTGCTTCGGGCCGCCGCGGCCCTGGAGCGCGCAAGGGCGGCTCTTCCACAGCACGCCTCGCTGGAGATCGTCGCGACAGACCTGCGCGAGGCGATGCGCGCGATCGGCGAGGTCACGGGACGAACGGTGACCGAAGACGTGCTCGACCGCATCTTTTCGAAGTTCTGCATCGGGAAGTGATCGGGAGGGAGCCCTCTCCGAGACCGAAGCCCAACCCGACGGCCTCCCGGCCGATGATTCGGCTTTCGCTGGGAGCAGAATCCCAAACGATGGAGGTCAGACGGATGTTCAGAACCACGCTCTCGTCCGTGAGAAAAAAAGTGCGGACGCTCACCGCTTGATTCAGGTCGTCCAGCGCGGCTCCCGATATTCACCGGGCTTCATCGCGTTCACGGCGCTCGTCGCTTCGGACGGGTGATTGCGAATCTGAGCCGCCTGGAGCTTTTGGCTGTTAGCCAAAAGCCCGTCAGACTGCTAGCCTTGACGCCGCATGCCCGCCCCGGATCTTCATCACAGCCTTTTCCTCCGCGCCTGCCGTCGCGCGCCGGTCGCGCGTCCTCCGGTCTGGATGATGCGCCAGGCGGGACGTTATCTGCCCGCCTACCGTCGGGTGCGCGAAACCACGAGTTTCCCGGCGTTGTGCCGGAATCCGTCGCTTGCCGCCGAGGTGACGATCCATCCCGTGGACGAATTCGGCGTGGATGCCGCCGTGATTTTTTCCGATATCCTCGTCCTCCTCGAAGCGATGGGGCTCGAGGTGCGCTACGAAGACGCCGGCGGTCCGCGTCTCGCGCGACCGGTGCGCCAGGCGCGCGACGCGCATGCGTTGCGCGAGGCGGATCCCGCGCGCAACCTCGGCGAGGTCGGCGAAGCGATCCGACGGGTCGCCTCCA
>JABWAM010000136.1 GCA_013360985.1 Verrucomicrobiia bacterium
AGGAGGTCCAGCAGCCTCCAGCCCAGCGCCGTTGCGAGCGCCCAAAACCAGCCTGCCGCGAGCAGGGCATGCGAGGCCTTGGCGAGGTTGGCGAAGAGTTCCAGACGCGTCGCGGCCCAGGGCGTCGCGGCGACGGCAAACCCCAGCAGCCAAAGAAGGGAGAGACCCGCGCGACGCATCACCGCATGATTCGCTCGACGCCCTTCGCCCGCAAACAGAAAAGTCCAACCCCTGGCCGCGAGATCCGTCCGACGCGTCCCGAGGCGCCGCGCGCTTCTCCGCGGCGAAGGCATCCGCTTATCTTGTCGCGCGTGCGGTTGCTGGCGAGGGCGCGTGGAGGCTTTCCGCGAGGGCGAGCGCCTTGGCGAGGGCGCGCGCTTTGTTCACCGTTTCTTGGTATTCGCCTTCGGGAGTCGAGTCGTCCACCACGCCGCCGCCGGCCTGCACGTGGGCGACGCCGTCCTTGAGGATCAGCGTGCGGATCGTGATGCAGGTGTCGAGGTTGCCGTTGAAATCGAAGTAGCCGAGCGCGCCGCCGTAAGGCCCGCGGACGCGTTGCTCCAGCTCGGAGATGATCTGCAGAGCGCGGACTTTCGGCGCGCCGCTCACGGTGCCGGCGGGGAAGGTCGCGCGCATGACGTCGAAGGCGTCGAATCCTGGACGGAGGCGTCCTTCGACCTGCGACACGATGTGCATGACGTGCGAGTAGCGCTCGACGACCATGAACTGAGGCACGCGCACGCTGTCGAACTCGCAGACCCGCCCGAGATCGTTCCGCGCGAGGTCCACGAGCATGAGGTGTTCGGCCCGTTCTTTCTGATCGGCGAGGAGTTCTTCCTCGAGGCGGGCGTCCTCTTCAGGAGTCGCCCCGCGCCGCCGCGTGCCGGCGATGGGGCGCATTTCCGTGAGGCCCTCTTCGCAGCGGACATGGATTTCGGGCGATGCGCCGACGAGCGCGAAGTCCGCGAAGCGCAGGAGGAACATGTAGGGCGAAGGGTTGACCGTTCTCAGGGCGCGATAGATTTCCAAAGGGGTCGCGCGTGTCGGCATCGAGAAACGTTGGGAGGGGACGAACTGGAAGATGTCGCCCTGGCGAATGTAGCGCTTTCCGCGTGAGACCATGTCGAGGTATTCCGCTTTCGGCATGTTCGAAGCGAGGGCGGCGTCGGGGATTTCCGGAGGGAGGCGCGCCGGAGGAGAAGCGAGGGGCTCGGCGAGCGCGCGCGCGATAGCGTGGATGCGGGCCGCCGCTTCATCATAGGCCGCGGAGGGATCCTTCTCCACGTGGGCGTTGGCGACGATCTGAAGGATCTGCCGCGCCCGATCGAAGATCACGAGGGTGTCCACGAGCAGATACTTCAGAAGCGGCAGCCCGAGATCGTCCTTGGGCGGCGGAGGAACCGGCTCGATGCGGTTGACGTACTCGAAACTGAGGTAGCCGACGAGGCCGCCGGTGAAGCGGGGCAGCCCGGGCACGCGGACGGGACGAAATGGGGCGAGGAGTTCCTTGGCGGCGAGCAGCGGATCGTTCGGCGCGGGAGAAGTCTCCGTTGTGCCGTCGCGTTTGAGGGTCATGCGTTCACCGCGCACGGTGAGGGTGGCGCGCGGATTCAAGCCGATGAAGGAATAGCGACCGATGTGTTCTCCTCCCGCGATGCTTTCAAACAGAAAGGTGTCGGCGGGATGGACGCGCGCGAGTTTCTGATACGCGCTGAACGGCGTTTCCGTGTCGGCGAGCAGATCCATCCGCACGGGGATGGTGTTCCCTCGCGCGCTCAGGGCGCAAAACTCTCTTTTGGAAGGGATGAGCATGGGCGGCGGATGAAGGGGCGGAGAATCTTCTCGCCGAGGAGGACGGCCAAAGCCAGCGGAAAACTCTCCCGGAAAAATCCGCGGACGGCGAAAGGAGAGGGAACGAAGGAGATTCTTCGCCTGTCCGCAGCATCCGCGCGCCGAGGAAGAATCCGTCGTTGCCACGGGCGGCGGGACGGGTGTAGCTTGCCGCGCATGTCGCTCCTCGTGGTCGGTTCCATTGGCATTGATGACGTGAAGACGCCGCGCGAAGCCCGCGCCGGCCTCCTTGGTGGGTCGGCTTCCTACGCGGCCGTCGCCGCAAGCTACTTCGCCGAGCCGCGCCTCGTCGGCGTGGTGGGCGAAGATTTCCCTGAGGAGCTTCGCCGCATCTTTCTGCGCCGCGGAGTGAACCTCGCGGGGTTGAAGGTGGAGCGCGGGCTCACCTTTCGCTGGTCGGGCGAGTACTTCCAGAATTTGAACGAGCGGCGGACGCTCTCCGTGTCGCTCAATGTCTTCGACAACTTTCGCCCGGAGCTGCCGCCTCTCTGTCGCGAGGCGCCGTTCGCGTTGCTCGGAAACATCGAGCCCGCCCTCCAGACGCATGTCCTCGCCCAGATGCGTCGTCCGCGTTTCGTGATGGCGGACACCATGGACCGCTGGATCCAGCTTGCGCGTCCCGATCTCTTGCGTCTGCTCAAAAAAGTGGACGCCGTCTGCATGAACGACAGCGAGGCCCGCGAGCTCACCGGCGAGCCCAACCTCGTTCGCGCCGGTCGCGCGCTGCTCAAGTTCGGCCCCGCGTGGGCGGTCGTCAAAAAGGGGGAGCACGGATGCCTGCTCTTCGGGCGCGACGCCTTCTTTTCAACGTCCGCCTTTCCCGTCGTGGACGTCGAGGATCCGACGGGAGCGGGAGACGCCTTCGCGGGAGGATTTATGGGGAGCGTGGCGCGGCAGCGTCGCGCCGACTTCGGGACGCTCCAGCGCGCCGTGGTTTTCGGCAGCGTGATGGCCTCTTTCAACGTCGAGTCGTTCAGCCTCGACCGCCTCCGCGACCTCTCTGCGGGAGAAATCAAGGCGCGCTGGCGCGCCTTCGCGCGGATGGGCGATTACGACCGCGCCGACGCCGGCGCGATTCGTCGGGCGAAATGAGGAGGGGCATCGAGGGTTTGGGTTTTCTTGAAAGAGTCGCTTTTGCGGTTGAAGAGCCAGTTGAGGCGTCTCCGCCGCTCCCGAGTCCGTCGGATGATGCCGGCGACTGAGGATGAAGAGCGGTCTCCGCCCATTCTTTCCGCCCGCTTTTCAGCGAACGAAGTCGAGACGGACCGGTGCGCCCCAAATCCCCGCGTCAGGCGTGGGGGGAGTCCATCCTCGGTCGAGGAACAGGCGACGCCCTCGCCACATTTTGGACTCCAGCCGCGGCCGCGGCGCCGCCGCCGGCGGCGCCCTCCCTCGCTTCGCGACCGAGCGGATTTTTCCCAAGCATGTGGAGAGTCGGAAATCTCGACACACCCCCCCCTCCGATCCTCCATGGATGATGAGGAGGGTTGCTCTCTGAAAATCGGGCTGCTCCGTGGATTTGGGGTGCGCCCACGCCGCCCGCGCGCGCGTCAGACGGTGACGCAACGCTCGCGGTCGGGTTGGACTTCGACCATCGCGACGCGGTCGCCGTTGCGGAGGGTGAGCGTGAAGGCGACGGGCGAGGTCACGGTGACGCGCGCCGGGGCGTCGGGGGACGCGCGGCGGTCGGCGAGGAGGGAGATCCACTTTCCCGCGAACGGATACTTCTGAAATCCATGGCGTTCGGTGAGGCGCAGGTCCCAGGAGATCTTGCGTTCGGGGACGTCCGGTTGAATGCCGAGAACATTTTCGTAAAAGAGCGACGTGGCGCCGAGCGCCGTCCATCCGCAGAAGTCCTTTTTGCTGTAGTCCTTGCCGTTCTTGTCGGTGCCGGGCTCGCGGCGGTCGGGCGCGTAGCATTCCCAGAGCGTGTGCGGCGTGATGGTCTTTTCGATTTCCGCCATGCGGTCGAGGTGACGGCGGGCGATGAGGTGCGCGACCTGTCCGAAGCCGTGTCGCGCGAGGCCCATGACGATCGTGCAATTGACGGGCGCCCAGACGCCGCCCAGCCAGTATTTGCCGCCGGGATCGTAGTTCGGGTCGTCGGCGGAGAGGGTGGGAACGGGATGATCGCGCCAGAATTCGTTCGGGTTGAGGAGGTGTCCCGCGAGGAGCGCGGCGCGTTCGGGGGTGGCCACGCCGGAGAGGAGCGGCCAGAAGCCGGCGGTGGTTTTGACGGAGAGCCAGTTTCCGTCGAGGTAGATGTCGTGGTAGAAGGCGCTCTTCGGGCACCACATCCAGTGGTTGACGAGCCGGGCGATGGCGCGGTGTTCGCCTTCGAAGCGCGCGGCGAGCCGAGAGTTTCCCGTGCGCGCGGCGATCTGGGCGAGGCAGCGCGCGGCAAGCGCCTGCTGACAGGTGTAGTCCACCCAGGCGATTTCGCCGCCGCTCCAGGTAAGATGGGTGGCGCGCGGGGAGTTGTCGCAGCCGGCGGCGCCGCAGCAGGTTTCCCAATAGAGGCCGCCTTGCTTGAGGTGAAGGTCCGGCGATTTCTCTTCGTGCGGGCGATGAATCGGCCCCCGGCGGCGGTTGGCTTTTAACCAGTCGAAGTAGCGGACGAGATGGGGAAGGACGCGGCGGAAGCGGGAGTCGTCGCCGGTGCGGAGAAAATATTCCCACTCGACCCAGGCGAAGAGAGGCGGGTTGCAGCGTTCGCCGTAGACGAGCTTGCCGTTGCGGGTAAAATAGGTCATCCCGATGAAGCCGTCTTTGCGTTGCCACGAGTAAAAGTTGTCGAGCGATTCGATTCCGGGAAAAAGATCGTTGGCGTAAGACGTATAGAGCGCCATGAAGCAGGTGTCCCATTGCCAAAGGCGGTCGGGCATGCAGGCTTCGTCCATGTGCCACGGCGCGGCGAGCCCAGGGCGATGGCGAATGTGCCGGTGGGCGAGGTCCCACGCGCGGCGATGGACATGGAGCCACTCCGGATGTTCCTCGGCGACGGGCTGGGGGAGGCCGTCGAGATCCAGACGGCGGAGGTTGACCTGTTTGGGCGGCAGAGGACGTTTCATGGAAGGCCTCCAGTGAGCCAAGGCGGATCCGCGTTTGTCGAGAGGAAAGCGCCGACCGGAAAGCGTCGATCGGAACCCCAAATCCCCGCGTCAGGCGTGGAGGGGTCCATCCTCGGTCGAGGAACAGGCGACGCCCTCGCCACATTTTGGGCTCAAGCCGCGGCCGCGGCGCCGCCGGCTCCGAAGAAGAGTCGGGACTGGGTGGCTCGGCCGGCGGCCTCGCCCTCCCTCGCTGCGCGAAAGAGTGGATTTTCTTCAAGCGCGGACCGCGGAAGGTAGGGCGAGGCCGCCGTCCGAGCCGTCACACCTTTCTTGTGCGAAGTCTGGAATCTCGGGGCGACCTATCCTTCCGATCCTCGATGGATGATGATGAAGGGATCTCTCTGAAAATGGAGCTTATCCGTGGATTTTGGATCCACCCAAATCCCCGCGTCAGGCGTGGAGGAGCCCATCCTCGGTCGAGGAACAGGCGACGCCCTCGCCACATTTTGGACTCGGGCCGCGGCCGCGGCGCCGCCGGCCGAGCCGTCGCACCCTTCGTGTGGGGGAGTCTGGAATCTCGATACGACCCACCCCTCCGATCCTCCATGGATGATGAGGAGGGTTGCTCTCTGAAAGTCGAGTTGATCCGTGGATTTGGGAGAACGCCTGGAGACTCCCCCCGCCAAGCGGGCTACGGCGCGGTCGAGAGGTGCGCAGGCGCCACGAGGATTTCGAGGCCTTTCGCGCGGAGCGCGTCGAGTTGGTCGGACGGCGCGGCGGCGTCGGTGACGAGGACATCGATCTCCTCGATGCCGCAGAGGGGAGAGAGCGATCGGCGCCCCAGTTTGGTGTGATCCATGCAGAGGATCACCTTCCGCGCCGCGCGCAACATCGCGCGCTGAATCTCGATGAGCAGACCGTGCGAATTCGTGATGCCCTCGGCGGTGATTCCGCTCGAGCTCATCACGGCGACGTCGGCATGGATTTTGGAAAAGGCTTCCACGGCGGGCGGTCCCATGAGCACGCCGAGACGGGGGTAAACCACGCCGCCGGTGACGACGACCTCCACGGCGTTCGATCCCGCCAGGAGGTTGGCCACGGGAAGCGAGTTGGTGATGACCTGGGGGCGTTTCTCTTCAAGATGCCGGGCGACGTGATAGACGGTCGTGCCCGCGTCCAAGATCACGGTCTGACCGGAAGCGAGAAGCGCGGCGGCCGCGCGGCCAATGGCTTCTTTCTCCTCGACCTGGTGCGTATTGCGCGCGGTGAACACCCACTCCTCCGAACGCGGCGAGGCGAGGCGCGCGCCGCCGTGCGTGCGTCGGACGCCGCCCGTCTGTTCGAGTGCGTCGAGATCGCGGCGGATGGTGGAGACGGAGACATCCACCAATTCAGCGAGTTCATCTAGAGAGGCAAACTCCACCTTTTGAAGATGTTCCTCGATTCGCTGCTGACGTTCCTCGGCTTGCATCAAGGGAAAAGGTTGTCTTTATACCTTTTGATAGAAAATGAAAGATTTTGCAAGAAAATGTTGACCGCTTTTTAAATTCATGCATAATTGATGGAAATCGGCTCCATGCCTGCCTCTCTTCAGCTTCCTCATCGCGCGGTGATCGAGCACCTGGTGCGGCAAACGCTGTATCAGCAACTCCGTCAACCGCTTCCCGTGCGGGCGCGCGGCGCGCATCCGTTGGTGGTGAACGTTAGCGCGCGGCATTGTCATCTGACCCAGGAAGCTGTCGAAGCGCTTTTCGGCAAGGGGCATCAGCTCTCGGTCTTCAAAGCGCTCTATCAAGAAGGACAGTTCGCGGCGAAAGAAACCGTGACGTTGATCGGGCCGAGGAGCCGGGTGATCTCGAATCTGCGCATTCTCGGGCCGTGCCGCACGCTCAACCAGGTCGAGCTCGCCTACACCGACGCGATCGCGCTCGGTTTCGAGATCCCGCTCCGGATGTCGGGGAACATCAAGGAGACGCCGGGCTGCATGCTGATGGGGCCGGCGGGTTTTTTCGAAATGAAGCAGGGCGTGATTCGGGCGATGCGCCACGTGCACATGCATCCCGACGACGCGGCGTTTTATCGGGTGAAACCCGGCGAAGCGATGACGCTGCGGATCGGCGGCGACTGCGCGATCGCGCTCGACAAGCTCGTGGCTCGCGTGGATCCGAGTTTCAAGCTCGAGGTGCACATTGACACCGACGAGGGCAACGCCTGCAACCTCCAGCCCGACACGCCGTGCGAACTGCTGAAGGCTTGATGCGACGAGACGCCAAGATGGATTCCGGATCACCCTTCCTCACTCCAGCCCCCCGCGCCCCCCCTTTTTTTCCGAATTTTTCAGAAACCCCCAACCCTTAAAATCCAGGAGACCCCATGAGTGAAGCTATCGGAATGGTCGAGACCAAGGGCTACGTTGGCAGCGTGGAAGCCAGCGACGCCATGGTCAAGGCCGCGAACGTCACCCTCATCAAGACCGTGCCCATCGGCGGCGGACTGATCACCGTGCTTGCGCGCGGGGACGTCGGCAGCGTGAAGGCCGCGGTGGACGCCGGCGCGAAAGCGGCCGGCAAAGTCGGCGAACTCATCAGCTCGCACATCATCGCGCGTCCGCACGAAGACCTGCTCAAGGCGTTCGCGAAATAACCTCTCACGACCTCAACTCCCCAACAACCATGGCACAGCAAGCGATCGGAATGATTGAAACCAAGGGCCTCTGCGCGCTCCTCGAAGCGAGCGACGCGGCGCTGAAGGCCGCGAACGTCACCCTCGTCGGATGGGAAAAAATCGGCAGCGGCTACGTGACCTCCTTTTTCCGGGGCGATGTCGCCGCGGTGAAGGCCGCGACCGACGCCGGCGCCGCCGCCGCCGCCCAGGTGGGCGAAGTGGTGAGCGTTCACGTGATCCCGCGACCGCATGACGGCCTGCCCGCTCTCGGGCGCTGGCTCCAGTGAAGCGCGAACGCGCGCGACAGCGACGGAGCGACGCGGAGCGCGAAGCCCGCGCCTCCGCGTCTTCCCCGATGACGCCCGACCCTGCGTGAAGTGAAAATCCTCGTCGCCAACCTCGGCTCGACCTCCCTCAAGTATCGTCTGTTCGATTTTTCGGATGGGCGGGAGCGGATGCTCGCGCGCGGCGGATTCGAGCGCCTGGCCGATCATGCGCCGGCGATCGAGTCGTGTCTCGCCGAGTTGCGCGCGGGCGGTTGGGTGCGCGACGAGAGCGATCTCGCGGCGGTCGGTTTCAAGACGGTGATGGCGCGCGGATTGAACGGCTGCGTGCGGCTCGATGAGGCCGCGGTCGCCGCGATGGAAGCCTTCAACGCCGTGGCGCCCGCGCACAACCCCGCCTACGTGAAGGGCGTCCGTCTCTTCGCGAAGCGGATGCCGAAGACGCCGCTCATCGGCCTCTTCGAGACCGCGTTCTACCAGTGGGCGCCCGAAGCGGCGATGCGCTACGCGATTCCCGAGGAATGGCACGCGCTCGGGGTGCGCCGCTGGGGGTTCCACGGCGCGAGCCATAAGTTTATCGCCGAACGGTCCGCCGAACTCCTCGGACGCGAAGATGTCGCGGCGCGCGCGCGCAATCTCTACGTGGATGGAGGAAAACATCCCGTTCGCGCGCCCGCCCTGCGCGTGGTCTCCTGCCACCTCGGCGGGAGCTCCTCGATCGCGGGGATCCGCGACGGCGTGGCGATCGGGAGCAGCCTCGGGATGAGCCCGCAGTCGGGGTTGCCGCACAACAACCGCGTGGGCGACCTCGACGCCTTCGCCGCGCCTTACGTGATGCGCGCCCTGGGGATCTCGCTCGAAGAAGCGGAGCGGCAGCTTTGTCAGGAGGCCGGTCTCAAGGGGATTTCCGGCGGCCTCAACGATTTGCGCGACCTCACGCAGGCTGCCGAGAAAGGGAACGCGCGCGCGCGCCTCGCCCTCGAGGTGTTCGTTCATCAGATTCGCCATTGGATTGGCGCGTTTGCCGTCGAGATGAACGGGCTTGACGCCCTCGTCTTCACCGGCGGCATCGGCGAAAATCAGGCCGGCATTCGTGAAGAAGTTTGCCGCGACCTCGATCTCCTCGGCGTCGCGCTCGATCCCGCCGCGAACATCGCCGAAGGCCGCGGCGCCGAGCGAACCCTCAGCGCCCCTTCCTCGCGCGCCCGGGTCTTTGTGATCCCCACGAATGAAGAACTCGTCGTGGCGCGCGAAGCGCGCCGAGTTCTCCTCAAAGAAGGCGGGCCGACGCCCGCTGATCTTTTTTCGCAACCTCAACCTCAACACCAATGAACCATCAAGCCGTAGGAATGCTCGAAACGCGAGGGCTCATCGCCCTCGTCGAAGGAACCGATGCCATGCTTAAAGCCGCGAACGTGGAGCTCGCCGGCCCCATGATGCAGGTGGGCAACGCGCTCGTGACCTCTGTGGTCGTGGGCGATGTCGCCGCCGTCAAGGCCGCGACCGACGCCGGCGCCCAGGCCGCCAAGGCCCTCGGCGAGGTCGTCAGCGTCCATGTGATCGCCCGCCCGCATGGCGACATCGAGGCCGTGCTGCCCCGCAAGGCCGCCGCCAAATAAGGCCATGTTCCTCGCCAAGGTCGAGGGATCCGTGGTCTCCACGAAGAAGGACGCCTCGATGGGAGGCCGCAAGCTGCTCCTCCTGCGCCCGATGCTCGTGGACGACAAGGACCCGACCCGCTTCAAACCGGGCAGCAACACCCTCGTCGCCGTGGACAGCGTCGGCGCCGGCGAAGGGGAGATGGTCCTCTTCTGCCAGGGCAGTTCCGCCCGCCTCGCGCCCGGCCTCAAGGAGGCCCCCGTGGACGCCGTCGTCATCGGGATCGTGGATGCCGTGGACGTGCTCGGGAAGGAAATCTTCAACGCCCGCTCCGCGCGCTGAATCTTGAGCCGGCGATGTGCGCCGACAACAAGCATCTCTCATGAGCGCAACCTCCCCTCTGAACGACGCGGTGATCCGCAACGTGGTCGAGGAAGTCCTCGGCCGCCTCGGGCATGCGCCTTCGAAGGCCGCTTCTTCCGCGCCCGAGGCCCAACCCGCGGCGTCCGCGCCTCCCAAAGCGTCCGCGCGCGGAGGCCGCGCGCGCGG
>JABWAM010000137.1 GCA_013360985.1 Verrucomicrobiia bacterium
CGTCTCCTCCTGGAGTCGCTTGATCAAGCGCACCGAACAGCATGGGGACTTCTCCTATGAGGTTACCCCGCGATGCGCCGCAATTTCTTAACGGCATTGGCTTTAGCGCGAGGGTGCGACAAATGTTCCCCGTAAACTCCTGGGCGACAAACCGCGTATGACGCGGGCTCCATCTGCGAACTGGAGTTGGCTTCCTGCCCGAGGCAACCTGTAAGACACCTCCATCCGGCACAGGGAAGAGTTTTGGAAGTGAGAACAATTGATAATCGCTGAAGGGATGCAACGATCGCGCCTCCGCGGGTTCAATCCAACCTTGGGCAAAGTCTTCAAGCACCAGGGTTCCATTCTCTCGACACAAATCAAGGAATCCGTGTCGCTCCTTGAACAAACCAAAGTAATGGATGAGAACAGCGAGGGTTGGGCGATGTGCGGCAAGCGATTTTTTGAGAGAATCCAAATCGGGATCGAGCCATTCATTGAGCAGGAATTCGTTCATTTGCCAACCCGCGAGGCGGGATGGCGCCACAAGACCCTCAGGATGGAAAGCGGGAAGCAGAATCCGTGAAGGATGGCCTTCTGCTTCCATATCCTTCAGAAGCTGGTAAACCGCTTCTCTCCCAGATCCAAAGCACGACGACGAGTCGAATCCCAGTGGCGCCGTACGCCAGACAAAATTCCTGCCGGAAACGATGCGGTCGGTGGTCAGAAACACGCTCCTTTTCATGGCGCACCATCCTGTAACACCGATTGATCGGAGTGAAGGCCGAAGATTGCGCCGGCGACCGTGTTGATGCGGGGTCCGTGCTTGCCTGCGAAACGAGGTTGGTGTTCCTTAACGGGATGACGCCGAGCGAGAAGTATTCCGTGCTTGAACTCGCGACGTCGCAATTGGCCGAGTGGGACGCTTTTGTGGACGCCTCTGAGGAGGCGGTGCCTTATGCGAAATCGCCCTGGCTCTTCGCCTTTGCGTCCCTGAATCCCGCGCACTCCTTCGCGATCCCGGTGATTCGGTCCAAAGCCGGCGAGATTGTCGCCGGCCTGGCCTTGCTGAAGCGTCGCCTTCCGATGGGTTTCGTCAAGGCGGCGTTCCCCACACCCAATCTTCATCCTTATAATTCAATCCATTTTCGACCGTTGCCCACACGGGAACCTGATCGCATTTATCGGTTTCGGATGGAAGCCGCCACTGCATTGATTGATTACGTTCGCCGACTGGGATTTGTATCCATGCATTTTGCGCACCATCCCGCGGTAGAGGACGTACGCCCCTTCCTTTGGAACGGCTGGCGAATCGATCCTGCCTATACTTTCCATATTCCTCTTGAAGGATTCGAGAGCGTTGTCGGCCTTACGCACGCGAACCGCAAGCAGCACCGAAAATGTCAGGAGGCCGGATTCCAGGTCAAAACATTTCCTTGTGTGGGAACGCATTTCGAAACCTTCAAAGAATTGTTGCGGAAAACTTGGATTCGCCAGGGCTTGAACCCGGTCCATTGCGGCATCGAGTCCTCGGTCCCGCACTATGTGGAACGTCTCGACAAGGCTGGCGCCCTTTGGTACGCGGAAGCTCGGACCGCCGAGGGACAGCCGGTGGCCGGTAGGATCCTCGTCCCCGCGGCCGACGGCACGGTCTACGACTGGTTGGCTGGAACGAATCCCGAATTTCTTCGCTCGGGCGTTTCGGTGTTCTTGATCGCGGAGACTTTGTTCGAAGCGAAAAGACGCAGTTATCGTCTTTTTGATTTCGGAGGAGCGAATACTCCAGGGATCGCCGATTTCAAACAGGGATTTAACGGAAAACTGGTGTGCGGCTTTGAGACTCGATGGGAATCGCCTTCTCTCATCCATCGAGGCCGCCGCTGGGCGGGTCGGAGATGGCACCGGTTACGGCGAGCCATGGGACGTTGACGAGGCCTACTCCAGCCCCTTGCAGACCTTGAAGTTCTCGAGCGTGATCGGCGCGTCGGGATCGAAGAGGCCCAGCCGCGGTTTCTGCCCCATCAACGAAGCCCAGGCAGAGAAGGAGCTCTGGCCGGCGCCGACGAGGTAGTCGCACTCCGCGAGAATGTACATGTCCTCGATGAACGCCCCCGGGCCGCGGAAGACGGTCATTCCTTCAAAAAGCGATTCGGGCTGCGTCTGATTGGAGCAGACGAGGTACGCCACCTTTTTACCGGGAAAGAGCGTCGCGATCCTACGCATCACCTTCGCGTAGGCCTCGCTCGAAAAACAGTCGCGGCGGACGGGATCCGTGGCGTTGTCCCCCTGGCGAATGTGGACGCCCACAACGACATCGCCCGCGGCGCGGACCGGCGCGAAATGACGGGCGATCCGCTCGCGAAGTTCCGGGATGAGGCGGAAATGGCGGCGCGTGACGTCAAGGTGCGCTTCGTAATTCTTCCAGGCGCGATGTTTCCATGCGCCGGTCAGAAAAATGATCCGCTTGCGCCGCGCGAGATCGAGGAAGGCGGGCTGTTCGAGGTCGTACGCACCGGCGTCCCAGGGATGGTTCACCCAGGCGCTGTACGGCACCCAACGCAAAAGCTTGAGCGCGGCGGCCAGACGGAGCGCGTAATAGACGACGCGCTGGAAGGGTTTGCCCCCCCACGGCGAGGGACGGGGAGGATAGCGGCAGAAGAGATCGCGGCAGGTGTCCTCGAAGAACTCCGAGTAGAGCGAAAAGGCGGGGTCGGCGAGGCGATGCCCGTGCTCCCGACAGAACGCGATGAGATGCGAGAACTGCTCGAGACGATTCCCAATCTGGCCGATGCTCTGGACGACGACAATCATGGGAGGATGAAAGAAGATCCATCCCCCGGGCGCAAGCGTCAGGTCAGCCAAACGCGTTATTGTCGTGCGTCCATTTCGCCGCCATTACGCTCCCTCGGCCACTTCCTCTCTCTCCCGACGAATCTCGATCGTTGCCCCTTGAACGCTTGGAAAAGATTTCGATGACGAAAGGTAGGGCGAGGCCGCCGGCCGAGCCGCGTATCGCGCTTCGGCCCTCCTCCCCTCCGATTCCTCTCGGTTCCCCCTCGGGGTCCGAAGAGGACTCCGTGAGCAATCTCCTCTTTCCCGCCACTCGCCTCGAGCCTCGATCGTCGCCCCTCGAGCGCGTCCGCGCCTCCGTGGGCAAATCTGCTTCTTTGCTGTCCGCTCTCCCCTCGATCCTCGAACCTCACGCCTCGAACGCTTGGGTTTCTCTGCCGTCGAGGTTGAGCGGCTCGGCCGGCGGCCTCGCCCTACCTCGCTTCGCGAGGAAAGGGACCTCGGTTTGCCCTCGGGTGCAAGGGAGGTCTCCGTGGGCAAATCTGCTTCTTTCCCGCCACTCGCCTCGAACATCGATCGTCGACCCTCGAGCGCGTCCGCGCCTCCCCCTCTCCGCCAAGAACCTCGCCCCTCGAACCTCAATCGTCGACCCTCGACCGCATCCGCGCCTCCCCCCTCGCCATCACCGTGCGCGCGGGATCATCAGGTCGCCGCGCGACGCACCCTCAGAAAGCGGCGGCACCGGAAGTTGCGCCGCTTTCTCCTCTCCCAAGGTCCGATGCACGGCCCAAAAGATGCCGAAAAGCCAGGCCTGGCTGACAAAAATCGTCGCCCCGCCTCCCGTGTAGGAGGTCATGATCGTCAGGCACATCCTCAAAAAGACGTACGCAGAAAAGGTGTGAAACGGATCGCCGGTCCGGGTGCGCGGGACCATCCGATACGCAACAACGAGCATCTGAATGTAAAGCGCCGCGTAGAAAATGGCCGCCGGAATCCCGAGGTCGGCGGCCGTCCCGAACCACTGATTATGCCAAGAGCCGTGCGCGAAGGCGGAGGACCCGCCCATCTCTTCGCGAATGCCGCGTCCATACATCATCTGCTCGGCAAACGACTCGTCCACGTTGAGCGTGAAACCTCGGCCGAACCACGGGTTCTTCGCGATCTCGCGCGCGGCAATTGCGCGCATGGCCGCGCGAAAGTCGTCCGACGCCCCCGCGTAGGCGTCGAGGTCCCAGTCGCCGGGAACCACGGAGAGCGCGCGCTGGGCGCTTGACGGCAGACGAAAGTAGCGGCCATGCCCCACCACCAGGACGCCCAGCGCGAGGACGCTGCCGACCGAGAGGAGGGCCGCCGCAAAAAAGTTTCGCCGCAAGATCGCGGCGAAAAGGGGTTGAACGACCAGGGAAAGCACGCCCATCCGCTTCCCGCTCATCACGCCCAATCCGCCGAGGAGCGCGAGGAGCGGAAGGAACCACGCGCGCGCCAGCGAGAAGAGTTCGGGCAGCGGATAGCGCGCAAGCAGAAGCGTGTAGATCACAAGAGCCACTCCCGCGAGAGACTGCATCGGACCGTAATAGGCGAGACGTCCCACGGCCTGGAAAGGATCCAGAGAAAGCGCGCTTTGCGCATGGAGGAAAGCGGGAATGGCTTCCAAGGCGGTCACTCCGACCAGACTCACAAAAATCCAGAAGATGTCCGTTCGCCGAATCACGACGCTCGATAAAACAAAAAAGGCGCCGAAACTGAGAAAGAGCTGAAAGTACCAGCGTGCGCCGACGATCTCGCTGCCGAAGATCGCAAGGCCGCTCGGGTTCTTGACGAAGGCGAGGAGGGTCCACGTCGCCAGGAGAAAGACCGGAAGAAAGCGGCGGTCGAACAGGCGAAACTTCTGCCGACGCAGCACGACGCGCACAAAGGCCATCGCGATCACCGCGAGATGGGCCAACTCGTTGGTGTTCAGGTTTCGCCCGAGGATGAGCGGCGACGGCAAGGCGTCGGACAGCCCGACGAGAATGATCATCCAGTAGCGATCCCCGAGAAAATGCATCACGGCGAAGACGGCGGTGACCGTCAGGATCCCGAAAACCAGGGTGTTTTTTTCCTTTCCAACCTGAAGCCCCAGCCAGAGGGCCGCGGCGACCCCCGCGAGAAAGACGAGGAACAGGCGGATCTGGTTGTCGCTCGGAAGCTGGAAATGCCGCGGCGAATCCTGCATCCCCTCCTTATCGGCGACCCGAACGCAAAACTCAATCCGCCTTCGCCCTCGTCCCCTCGAACGTCGCCCCTCGAACGCTTGGAAAAGATTTCGATGACGAAAGGTAGGGCGAGGCCGCCGGCCGAGCCGCGCATCGCGCTTCGGCCCTCCTCCCCTCCGCTTCCTCTCGGTTTGCCCTCGGGGAAAAGGGCGGTCTCCATGGGCAATCCCTCTCCTCGACCCTCGAACCTCGATCGCCTCCTCGCCTCCCCTTCTCCGCCTCGATCCTTGAACGTCGCCCCTCGACCGCATCCCCGCCCTCCCTCGCTTCGCGAGGAAATGGAGCTCGGTTTGCCTCGGGAAAAAGGGCGGTCTCCGTGGGAAAATCCTCTTCTCGAACCTCGATCGTCGACCCTCGAGCGCGTCCGCGCCTCCCCTTCTCCGCCTCGATCCTCGATCATCACCCCTCGACCGCGTCCTCGCTCTCCTCCTCGAACATTCGCAGATTTGGCGAATGCTTCGCCTTTCTCATCCCAGGGTTTCCCCTCGGAAGAATTCAGCGGGGCAATTCCTTGATGACCAGGTCCGGCGTTTCGAGAAGCGACGGCCAGGAAGCGGCGGGCTCCGTGAGCAACGCGCGATAGCTTGCGCGAACGCGCCGCGCGTCGCCAGGATTGGTGACTTGCAGGGCATGAAGAAGCGGGGATTCGCTCACCATCACCAGTTTTCGATAGCCGAGTTCGCGCAGACGCGCAAACTGCGCCGGATCCGCCAGCGGTTTGGTGTCGTGAAGGGAGAGTCCTCGCCGATCCGATCGCAGGAACAGGTCGCCTCCCCAACCGCCTCCCACGACGAGCAGCTTTTCGTCAGGACGACTGAAGCGGCGCAGGATCTCCGCGATTTGTCGCGGATAGGGATCGTAGTTGAGCACCGCCTCGATACCGAGGAACCCCTGAATTGCGGACAGGAGAAGGATCCCCATCAGCAGGAGGCTGCCGCCGCGTCGTCGGACGACCGATTTTTCCCCGAGTCGCTCCAGAAGTTCCCCGGCGGCCGCGGCGCCAAGCACGGCGACTGCCGGGGCAAACATGAGGTAGTAGTGCCGATGAACCAGGATGAGATGCGAAAAGATCAGCAGCGCCACCGCGTTTCCCGCCAGAAGGAATCCACCCAACCGCGTTCTCAGGAAGATCAATCCCCAGAGAAAAAATGCCGCAAGAGCGAAGCTCCCAAAGAGACTGTTGAGCGCCATCCATCCTCCCTTCGCCCAGTTGACGGGGTTCAGGCGGTAGGCCCAATCGCCGAAATACCAGCGCTGCGTCGCAGGATTCGAGAGGCGCAGATCCACGTAGAGAAATTCCGCGCGCGCAAGCTGACGGTCGCCATATTTCGCCCAGAGGAGAAGAACGAGAAATGCGAACAAGCCGATCCCCACGAGCATTCCCCAGGCGGCAAGCGATTGCCGCTTTCGATGCCAGAGCATCAGCGCGCTGGTGATCCCGGCGGCAAAGAAAAAGGGCGCCTTCGTCACCGCGGCCAGAGCCGCAAAAAAGGCTGCGGCGCCGCACCATCCCCATCTCCCGGTGGTCAGCATCCGATCAGCGCAGCAAAGGAATCCCACGCAAACCGCGAGCGACCAGCCATCGGTGCCCGCGACGCCCGCGTAAAGGATCACGATCGGTTGCGCGAGGAGAAAGGCGAGGCTCCACGCGGCGATGCGCGGGGTTGTCCAGTTTCGCAAAAGAACGTAAAACGGCCCGAGCATCGCGAAACACAGGAAGAGAGAGACCGCATTCGCCCAACCCCATCCTCCGCCGCCGGCCCGCAGAGCAAGCCCGGCGAGCGCCTGCCAGACGGGAAGTTCTTGCGGCAC
>JABWAM010000138.1 GCA_013360985.1 Verrucomicrobiia bacterium
CTGCAGGCCGACAAGGTCGCCGCGCACGCCAAGCTCAAGGCGGCCGCCTGACGGAGATGCGCGCCCTCCTCGACGCGACGCGCGCCGCCGCGTGATCCGCAACGGCATCCGAGGCCCCCGCCCTCCGCGCCCTCTCAATCCCCCCGCGTCACTCGCACGTACTTGAGCGGATGTTCGTCGAGGACGTTCGCGCGAAAGCCGGTGATCCGGTCGGGATCGTAGAACTGCACGCCGACGAAATAGTGCAGCGGCAAGATCGGGAGTTCCTCGCGGCAGAGGATCGTTTCAGCCTGCTGAAAGATGCGCATGCGCTTTTCGGGATCGGCTTCGCGCGCCGCCGCGCGAATGAGGGCGTCATAGCCTTGGTGCGACCATCCGGTGCGGTTGTTGCCGCCGCCGGTCACGAACATGTCGAGAAAGGTGTTGGGATCGGCGTAGTCGCCCACCCAGGATGCGCGGCAAAAATCGTAGTCGAGCGCGCTCATCGAGTTGAGGTAGACCTTCCACTCCTGTTGGAGAAGCTGGACGTGAACACCCAACTCTTTGGCGAGCATATCCTGAATCTCCGTCGCCACCGCCGTATTCTGTTCCGACGTGTTGAAAAGGAGGGTGACCCGCGGAAAACCGCGTCCGCCGGGATAACCCGCCGCCGCCAGAAGGGCGCGCGCCGCCGCGGGATCGTATCCCAACCCTTTCGGGGAGACGTAGCCCGCCAGGCCAGGGGGCACGAGGGAATCGGCGATTGTTTCTCCCGCGCGCGTCACCTTCTCCACGAGGCGCCGTTTGTCCACCGCCATGGCAAAGGCGCGCCGCACGCGCGCGTCGTCGAACGGCCTGCGGGTGACGTTGAAGCGGTAGAAGGACGTGCCGAGAAACGGCGCCGAGTGAAAATCCTTGCGCCCCTTGACCGCGCCGAGGAGCATCGACGGGATCAGCCCTTTGTCGAGGATGAGGTCGGCTTCGCCGGAGTGATAGAGGCTGAATGCGGTGTTCGCCTGGCTGGAGGGCAGGAGGTCCACCGTCCGGAGCGCCACATGCGCGCGGTCCCAATAGTGCGGGTTCGCCCGTAGGCGGATCCGATGGTTGACGCGCCATTCCGCAAGGAGAAACGCCCCGTTGGAAACGAGACGCCCCGGCTTGATCCAATCGTCGCCGTCGCGTTCCACGCTCGGCAGATGGACGGGCATCAGCGTCGGAAACGCGCAGAGGTCGAGGAAGAACGGCGTCGGGTTCGCGAGCTCGACCTCCAGCGTGCGCGCGTCGCGCGCGACAACGCCAACGCGCGCGAAATCCTTCTCGCGGCCTGCGTTGAACGCTTCCGCGCCGCGGACGTAAAAGAGCTGGTAGGCATACTCGGAGGCGGTCTCGGGGGCGAGCGTCCGCCTCCAGGACGCGACGAAATCTTGCGCCGTCACGCGCTCCCCGTTGCTCCAGCGCGCGTCGGCGCGGAGATGGAAGCGATAGCGTTTTCCGTCGCGCGACACTTCCCAGCGCTCGGCGACGCCGGGGACGATCTTCCCGTCGGGGTCGCGCGCGGTAAGCCCCTCGAAGAGGGAGAGGACGATGCGCATCTCCGGCTGGCCGGTGATGATCGCCGGATCGAGCGATTCCGGCTCCGGCCCGTTGAGGACCACGAGGTCCGCCTGCCGCGTCGCGGGACCGCATCCCGCGAGGAGGAGGATCGCCGCCCCGGCCATCGCAAAGGCGCGCGACGCATTCATTCGAGGAGATCGCGCAGCTCGCGCTTCAGCGTCTCGCGCGCCCGGTGGAGAACCGACTTGGTGGCGCTCAAACTGATCCCGAGCACCTTCGCGATCTCCTCGTACGGCATCTCTTCGTAGCGACAGAGCATGACGGCGCTCCGCTGGTTCTCGGGGAGACGGCGAATCGCGGCCAATACGCGAGATTGAAACTCCTGCTCGATCAGCGTCTCGGAAGCGGGACGCGCCGACGGATCGGCGTATTGAGGAGGCTCGGCTTCGGGGTGATCGGTCGCCGCCTGTTCCAACGACTGGAGCGGATGCCGCCCGCGCCGCCGGTATTCGTTGAGGCACAGGTTCCGCGCGATGGTGAACAGCCAGGTCGTGAAACGCGCGGTGGGTTGATAGCGCGGCGCGCTGCGCGCGACCTGCACAAAGACGTTCTGGGCGAGATCCTCCGCATCCTCGGCGCGGCCCACATGGCGCAGGATGTAGTTGTAGACCGGCGCTTGAAACTTCTCGACGAGGGCGTCGAAGGCCGCTTCCTCGCCCGCGCGAAAACGCAGCATCAGCGCGGCGTCGGGATCCTCGGGGAGTCGCGGCATACCCGGTCGGAAAAACACTCCGCCTCAAGGGCGCCTCGGCCCGGCGTTCGCCTCGCGCATCGCGGCGTCCACCATGAGGCGCACGAGATCCGCAAACGTCGTCTTCGGCCTCCATCCAAGCTTCTCCCGCGCCCGCGAGGCGTCGCCCATGAGCAGGCCCGTCTCCGAAGGGCGAAACTGGGAGGAATCGGTCTCGACCCAGTCGCGCCAATCGAGGCCGACATGGGCGAAGGCCGCCTCGGCGAACTCCCGCACACTGTGCGCCTCGCCAGTCGCGACGACGTAATCGGAAGGCGCATCCTGCCGCAGCATGAGCCACATCGCCTCGACGTATTCCGGCGCGTAACCCCAATCTTTCCGCGCGTCGAGGTTTCCCAGGCGCAGCTTTTTCCCGTGAAGCTTCGCCGCCGCCGCGCCGAGCGCAATTTTTCGAGTGACGAAATTCTCCCCGCGCCGCGGCGACTCGTGGTTGAAGAGAATCCCGTTGCAGGCGTAGAGGCCATAACTTTCGCGGTAGCAGACCGTCAGGTGATGGGCCGCGGCCTTAGAACAGGCGTACGGACTGACGGGAGCGAAGCGCGTCTGTTCGTTCTGCGGAGCGACGGTCGCCTGTCCATAGATCTCGCAACTCGAAGCGTGATAGAATCGGACCGGACGCCCCGCCTCGCGCAGGCACTCGAGGAGCCGCAAGGTCCCCGAGGCGTTGATGTCGAACGTCGATTCCGGCGACTCGAAGCTCACCCGCACATGGCTCTGTCCCCCAAGATGATAAACCTCATCGGGCTGGATCGCGTGAACGAGCCGCGCGAGGGAACCCGCCTCCCCAAGATCGCCGTAGTGAAGGAGCAGCCGTCGGGCGCGTTCCTCGTCGGAAAGGGCGATCGCGTCGAGGCGCCCGCGCTGCATGAGGCTCGTCCTGCGCACAAGCCCGTGGACCTCGTATCCTTTGCGCAGCAACAACTCCGCGAGATACGATCCGTCCTGACCCGTGATTCCCGTGATGAAAGCGCGCGGCATGGCGAGGGAGACGTGCGAGGTCCGCAAAAAAAGGGTTGAGCCGTCAAACGCGGAGTGGCGGGAAGCCCCGGGGAATGGCCGCGCGATTCCGCGGCCGCAACATCTCGTTTTCCGTTTCCACAATTCGCATCGCGTGCCGATGCGGACCTTCTCGTAGCTTGGCTTTGGCCGTCGAACAAGCTATTCCCTGCCTCCATGAAACTGGTGGTCACGGGAGGAAGCGGCTTCATCGGCAGCCATTTCGTCCGCGAAATCCTTGCGACACGCAAAGGCTGGCGCGTCCTCAACGTGGACCTGCTCACCTATGCGGGTCGAGGGCGCAACCTCGCCGACCTGGCGCGCCATCCGCGCTATCGTTTCGCGCGCGCCGACATCGCAAGCGCCGCGATCGCGCCGCTCCTGGCGCGCGAACGCCCCGACGCGGTCGTCAACTTCGCCGCCGAAAGCCACGTGGACCGCAGCATCCACGGCGCCGCGCCCTTTCTCCGAACCAATGCGCTCGGCGCGCAAAACCTCCTCGACGCGGCGCGCGCGGCCCGCGTCGCGCGGTTCGTCCAGGTCTCCACGGACGAAGTTTACGGCTCGATCCCGGGACGCGCCCGGGCGCGGGAAGACGCCCCTCTCCAGCCGAGCTCGGCCTATTCCGCAAGCAAAGCGGCCGCCGACCTCCTGGCCCTCGCCGCCCGTCGCACGCACGGACAGGACGTCGTCATCACCCGCTGCACGAACAACTACGGCCCGTGGCAGTTCCCCGAAAAGCTCATCCCGCTGATGATCACCAACGCCCTGGCCAACCAGCCGCTCCCCGTCTATGGCGACGGCTTGCAGCGCCGCGACTGGATCCATGCGCGCGACCATTGCCGCGGCGTTCTTGCCGCCCTCGAACGCGGTCGCGCCGGCGAAATCTACAACTTCGGCGCGGGAACCGAGCCGCCCAACCTCCGCATCATCCAGGAAATTCTCCGCATCCTCGGCAAGTCCGCCGCGCTCATCCGCTACGTCGCGGATCGCCCCGGCCACGACCGCCGCTATGCCGTGGACGCCGCCAAGGCCCGGCGCGAGCTGGGCTGGCGTCCCGCCATCGCTCTCGACGACGGCCTCGAAGAAACCGTCCGCTGGTATCGCGAGCATCCCGCCTGGTGGCTGCGGCTCAAGGACGCAGCCTTTCGAGCGTTCTATCGCAAAAACTACGGGAACTGGGCGACGGGAAAAACCGGCCGATGACCGCCTCGTTCACCCTGAACTTCACGCCACCGACGGCGACGGGTCGCCGCCGCGTTCCTGCGGCAGACCCGCCGCTCTGCGGCGCCTCCGGACGCGTCGTGCGAGCCCCTCTCGAAAAACCCGCGCCATGAGCAAACCCACCGATCTTCGGCCCGTTGGAGCGGAGCTTTGGTTTTTGCCGGTTCGCATGCGCATGCCGATCAAGTTCGGCCGTGAAACGGTCGCGTCCATCACCTGCGCGCGCGCGCGCCTCGTCGTTCGGGATCGGCAGGGGCGCACGGCGGAAGGCTGGGGCGAAACGCCGCTCAGCGTCACCTGGGCGTGGCCGAGCGCGGGCGCCTACGAACCGCGCCATCTCGCGATGAAAGACTTCTGCGTTCGCCTCGCGGACGCCTGGGCGCAGCGGGGCGCCTGGGGCCATCCGATCGAGATCGGCCACGATTTCGCGGAGGAAACTCTCCCCGCCCTCCTTGAAGAGTTCAATCGGAAGCTGCCGCCCGATCCGGGCCCGATGCCGCGGCTCGCCGCCCTGATCTGCGCCTCGCTCTTCGATCTCGCCCTTCACGACGCCTACGGCGTCCTCCATGCGACATCCACCTTCGCAACGTACACCTCGCAATGGATGAACCGCGACCTCGCCGCGTTCCTCGATCCTGCGAAAGACGCCCCCGCCGATTTTCGTGAAAAATATCCGGCCGATTATCTCTCGCGAACTCCGCCCTCTGCGCTCCCCGCCTGGCACCTGGTCGGCGGCGTGGATCCCCTGGACGAAAGCGATCTCACCGGCCACGAGCCGCGAGACGGCTACCCGGCGCTCCTGCGCGAGTGGATCGCCCGCGACGGACTGAATTGCCTGAAGATCAAGCTCCGGGGCAACGACGCGGCGTGGGACTTCGCGCGCATCGTGCGGGTCGGACGGATCGCCGAAGAACACGGCCAGGTTTTCCTCAGCGCCGACTTCAACTGTACGGTCGCCGAGCCCGCGTATGTTACGGAAATTCTCGATCGTCTCCGCCGTGAGCAGCCTTCCGTTTTCGCGAGCATCCTCTACGTCGAACAACCGTTCCCTTACGACCTCGAAGCGCATCCAATGGATGTGCGCGCGGTTTCAGCCCGCAAGCCGCTCTTCCTCGACGAAAGCGCCCACGACTGGCGCCTCGTCCGGCTCGGCCGCGAGCTGGGGTGGACCGGCGTCGCCCTCAAGACCTGCAAGACTCAAAGCGGCGCGTTGCTCGCGCTCTGCTGGGCGAAGGCCCACGGGATGGCGCTCATGGTGCAGGACCTGACCAACCCCATGCTCGCGATGATCCCTCACGCGCTCCTCGCCGCGCACGCCGGAACGATCATGGGCGTGGAAACGAACGCTCCGCAGTTTTATCCCGAAGCTTCCCTGCCGGAGGCGCGCATCCATCCCGGCCTCTACCGACGGCGCAACGGACGGATCACCCTCGAGACGCTTCGCGGGCCGGGTTTCGGCTATCGCCTCGCCGAGATCTCGCGGAAACTTCCCGAACCGGCGGTAGCCGCCGGCACGCTTTGACTTGACCGCGCGCGAGGACGGGCGTCTCCTCCTCGGCATGAGGCTGCTCCCCGCCCTCCTGTCGTCGGCTGCGCTCCTCCTCGCGAGCTGTTCCACCATTGACGACCGCGCGCGCGAACGCGCCGCGGCGCTCGACGCGATGCCCGCCCCGATGCGCGAAGCCGCTCTCCAGGGCAGCCTCCGCGAAGGCATGACCGCCGACGCGGTCTATGTCGCGCTCGGGCGCCCCTCCCGCGTCGTCAGCGGCATCGAGAAGGGCGTGCGGCGAGAACGTTGGGTCTATTCGCAAATGGAATCGCGCGAGATCCCCGCCTGGCGGGATGCGCCCTACCGCCTGAGCAACGGCGCGGTCGGTTTCCTTCCCGCGTACGAACCGATCACGGTCACCAGCACGCGCGACCGTTTCGAGGTAAAGTTCGAAAACGGGAAGGTTGTCGGTTGGGGCGGCCTCTGAGCCGGGATGTTTCCCCGCGGGAAGGGGGGAACCATGCGGGCGGAGTGCGCGGTTAAAAATGGCCTCTCGTGGAGGCCGTCGATTTTTCCAGACCCAAATCCACGGATCAGCTCGATTTTCAGAGAGCAACCCTCCTCATCATCCATGGAGGATCGGAGGGGTGGGCTGTGTCGAGATTTCCGACTCTCCACAAGAGGGGTGCGACGGCTCGGCCGGCGGCCTCGCCCTCCCTTTCCACCGTCCATGCTTGGGAAAAATCCGCTCGGCCGCGAAGCGAGGGAGGGCGCCGC
>JABWAM010000004.1 GCA_013360985.1 Verrucomicrobiia bacterium
GGGAAGTCTGGAATCTCGGTACGACCTATCCTTCCGATCCTCGATGGATGATGATGAAGGGAGCTCTCTGAAAGCGGAGCTTATCCGTGGATTTGGGGAAAAGCCGCTCCTCCCTCCCCGCCGCCGCCGCCGCGTCTCTTCATTTTCGGAACGTCGCCCATCGGATCGTGCTCATCAATTTCAGGCTCTCCCCGGAATACTGTGGGTTCACGAATCCACGGGCTCTTCAGCCCAAGAATGCCTTCGTCGAGTTTTTTGCTTGTTATCACCCCGCAATCATGCCATCTTTAGCCCTGGTTCGCCCACGCAGAACCGGGAAAAGCTTCCCTTCGCCCCTATGACGCGCCCATCCATCGGCGGCTGGAGCAACGCGCCTCTCCTCGCCGTCTCAAGGCATGGCATTCTCGGAGTGAAAAAATCCTTCAGGGAAACCGTCAGGACGCCCGAAACGCCGCCCGCCGAAGGTTTTACGGCCTTTATCTATGATGTCCGTCAAGCGGGGGCGCGATGGACCTCCTTGCTGAGCGGCGAGCGAGCGGAGATGAGCCGTGCGAAGCTCGGCGAAGCGAGCGAGCCGCCTGATTTTTCTGCTTCAGGGTTCAAGGGTCTGAGAGGAACTGGGTTTGCTCATCGATTCGTAAACGAGTGCCGCCGAAGGGAGGGTTCAAGGTGGTGGAGCCGTTTTCACGCTCGCGGGCACAGTGTCCTTGGGGGATGTTCGACCCATCAACCCAGATCACGAACATCTTCCACCCAAAACACTAGGTTCTCAGATTTCGTAGCTCCAATGGTCGGAGAGGTTGGGCGGAGCCGATTCTCCTGGCCAGAGGAAGGGGGCGCCGTGACGGCTGACACTCCAAGCGTAGGCCAGGAGCTTGCGGGCGATGGCGATGGCGGTGGCGGTCTTTTTCGGGCCGGCGCGTTTGCCGATGCGGGCAAAGATGGAACGGACATAGAGGTCGGAGCGGATGGCGACCCAGGCAGCCTGCTGGAGGATCCAGCGCAGGACGGGCGAGCCGCGTTTGGCGATGTGGCCGTGGCGGATGGACTCCCCCGATTGACTGACCGTGGGGGCGAGCCCGGCGGAGGCGCCAAACGGGTCGATGTTTTTGAAGCGGGTCCTGTCGCCGCGCTCGGTGAGGATGGTCGCGGCGATGAGCTTGCCGATTCCCGGGACCGAGGCGATGAGGCGGGCCTGACGGTCGAGCTCCGGGTCGGCTTTGCCGGCCTTGCCGATGTGGCGCCCCGGTTCGGTGACGTCACGTTCCAGGCGGGTGATGTGATCGAGGCGCATCTCGGCGGCGAGGCGGTTGGGGACGCGGAGATGATGCGGCGGCGCCAGGAGCCATTTGGGGGAGCGGTCGCTGGTGAGCACGGAGGAGCCCGGGAGGTTGTTCTTGAGCATGACCTCGCGCAGCTGGCGGCGCTCGGAGGCCAGCGTGCGGGCGACGCGGTGGCGCAGGCGCGCCAGATCGCGAAGCTGGCGCACGGACTCAGCAGGGACGTAGGCCATGGGGAGGCGATCCGCGCGGAGCAATTTTGCCAGAAGCCGCGAGTCGTTGCGATCCGTCTTGGCCTTGCGACCGACGAAGCTCTTGACGCCGGCGGGATCGGTCAGCACGAACTTGTCGACGTGCGAGCGCGTATCGTTCCAAAACCATTGGGAGAAGCCGACGCTCTCGACAGTCACCTGGCAGGAGGACCCGGATGAGGCGAAGCACGCAGCCGCCTGCCGTCGACACTTGGTGGGGATGTCGCGTCGCTCCACGACCTCGCCCTGATCGTCGAACGCCGTTGCAGTCAGCGAACACGCGTGGAGGTCAACTCCGATTGTTTTCATCTTGGTCTCCGAAGATGAAGGGTTGGGGTTCATCAAAGAACATCATCGCCTTCACGCTCATCGAGCTTTTGGTCGTCGTCGCAATCCTCGCGATCCTCGCCGCGATGCTGCTGCCCGCGCTTCGAAACGCCCGCGAATCGGCGCGCACCGCCCAATGCATGAACAACCTCAGACAGATTGGCATCGCAGCGCATGCCTACGCGGGAGACTATAACGGCGCGCTCATGGGGCCATGCGACGTCTCCGGCGGATCGAAGAAGTGGAGCTCGTTCGATTATCTCCCCAAGCTGGGTTATCTGCGCACAAACCTCTACGTGCATCCCTGCCAGGGCACTGGGAAAACCCTTTCTTCCAAGGCAATCGTGGGGGTGGACGTCTTTCGCTGCCCAAGCCTTCAGATCAGATACCAAGGACGTCTCAATCACGAAAACCAAAACAACGCGGGTACGTATCAATGCAACTACAGCGCTTCATTCCTTCTCGGATACACCGAACCCGACGGAGTGACCTATCGCAACTATCGGCTCAACCCTCTCTTTGGCCCTTATCGTCTCGATGAGATCAAAGATCCGGCGCGCTGCATCCTCGCGGGAGACGCCTCGGTCAACGTCGCTTCAGGCACCTGGTACTATGGAGACAATCTCGCGGCGGCCTACGTCCAAGGCACCACCGGTTGGAGTTCCAGCAATACGGGCAATTACGGATGCCACTCTTGGAACGATGGAACGGGCTTCGCGGGTGAAGTGACGCATCGCGGACCGAATCTCCTCTTCTGGGACGGCCATGTCGCGCGGCACCGCTATACCCACCGGAACGGGTCCGGCGACCCCGACCTGCCGCAAACGATGATGACGTTCGACGGCAGCGGCATCGCGTTTTGACTTCCCTCAAACCCCGGGCAAACCCCGTTTCCGGAAGGAGCCTCCATCCTCCACCGAGGACCGGAACGATGAAACGCGAGGCGAGGATTTGGGCTTGCGTTGTGCGCGCCGCGGCCGTAGGGTTCCCGCAGTTCTTTGAGTCTGTCCCCGCCGACGTGGCGGGGACCTCGCTGCGGCGCAGGGAATCCCGTGAGAATCGGGAACGGTTGCGCCACTGTAACGGGTGACGATCCCTGGAACGGCCAACTCCGCGCCATTCGCGAGTGAAGGCCCGGGGAACGGTTTGGAGCCCGAAGTCAGGATAACGGCCGCAGCGATCTCAACGCGGCCGGCTCGCAAGCAAGCGCGCCGGCCGGAAAAACTTGTTCGCGAAAAACAAGGTTGAGGTCACGCCAGGCAACGGTCGCCGGGGTTCCCGGACTTCTTTGTGCGGCGCGGTCTCAGCGCCAAACCCATCCCCAAGGAAATCCCCATGATCCCAATGTCGTTCCGTCGAGCTGCCGCGGCTTTCGTCGCGGTGGCGTTTCTCGCCCTCGTTCCCCTCCGCGCGTTTGCGCAGTGGACGCAACTGGACCTTCCCGCCATGGCCGGCTGGTCCGTCCCCGCCCTCAGTCACCTCCCCGATGGACGCTTCCTCTACGGACAAGGCGGCAGCATCTATCTTCAAGACGCCTGGGGCCAGAGCAATGTCACGGCCTTTGCCAACATCCCGAGCGGCACGGACCCTTCGTTGATCGCCGTGTGGAATGCCTCCACCGCGGTGGCTGGACAGGGCGGCAGCGGTTACAGCGCCCTCTTCAGCTTCAACCCGTCGAACACCTCGTCCACCTTCACCTCGATCGGCACAAACTACAACTACGCGGGGGCGATGGGAGACGCCTCCTCGATCTTTACCGTGGGAGCGAGTTGGGCCAACACGACCAACCGCCTCGTCTACATGACGCTCGACGGAAGCATCAACAAGACTCTCATCGAGTATATCTCGATCTACAGCGCGGGATTCACACGGGATGCGTCGGGCAATCTCTATGTCGGCAGCAACGACGACGGCAAGGTTTACAAGTTCACCTCGTCCCAAATCGAAACGGCGATCACCGGTTCGGCGCTCACCCTCGCCAGCGGCGCGATGGTCCACGATTTCGGCGGCGGCGGCAACCTCAGCAGTCTCGCCGTGGACGGTCTCGGCCGCGTATGGGCTGCGGGCTGGGCCACAAACGGAATCAAAGTCTTCGATCCAAATACCTCCCAGGAGTCCACCTTTCTTCCCGGACCGACCAACGTGAACTACGTCGTCTCCACCTTTTCCAAGGACGGCGTTGACTACATCAGCTACCTCGACAACGCCGGTTGGAACGTCGGCGACACAGTAAGCTACGGCTATGCGGCGGCGGCGGCGATTCCCGAACCGGCAACCCTGGTCCTTGCCGGCGTCGGGCTCGCGGCAGCCCTGCTTCTGCGCCGCCGGTCCTGAAGCCCATGCGACGGTTTCTCTGCATCGGGGTCGCGCTGGCGGCGGTTCACGCCGCCAGCGCCGGCCCTTATGATCCCCCCGCGGGCCAGCCCGGCAGCCTCGCCGTGCCGACGGCGGATCCCGCTCTTGTCGCCTGGGCCACGGGATGGACCAACCTCGTCCGGGGACCGCAAAACATCAGTGACCTGGACCTGGGGTTTGCCTCCTTCGGGCACGCCACCAACGCGCTCGGCCACGCGGACGCCATTCCGGAATCTCCCTACACGGTCGTCAGCCTGGGCGACGGCGGGAGCATCACGCTGACATTTGATCGGCCGATCGTGAACGGCCCGGGAGCGGACTTCGCCGTTTTTGAGAACGCCGTCACCGACTTTTTTCTCGAACTCGGGTTTGTCGAGGTCAGTTCCGACGGCGCGAATTTCTTCCGTTTCGACGCTGTCTCCCTCACCCCGACGAACTCGCAGATCGGCACCTACGGCGCCGTGGACGCCACGAATGTCCGAAATCTCGCCGGGAAATATCTCGCCGGTTACGGAACGCCGTTCGACCTCGAGGAACTGCGCGGGATCAGCCCGCTGCTCAACGTCGAACGGGTAACCCACGTCCGCGTGAAGGATGCGATCGGCTCCATCGATCCATCGCACGGCTCCTTCGATTCACTCACGAATCTCGTAAACGATCCTTGGCCCACCCCGTTCCCGACCGGCGGGTTCGATCTGGACGCCATCGGAGTGCTTAACCGGCTCAATGCCGCCGAGGCGAGCGTCCTCGTCGAAGCGGGAGCTTTTCGCCGGGAGAACTGGGAAGGGACCAACGGGGGATTCGGTCTCGCGATCGGATTCTCCAATGTCCTTGTGGCCGGAAACGTTCAGGTGTCTCCCTATGACGGCCCGGCGCTCGACACGCTCCCGGGAACACTCCTCGACGCGTGGAACATCGAGGTCGGCGCCCTGGCCTTCGACAGCTCAGGCGGCGCCGAGCTCACGTTTCGCCTTGCGCCGTCGTATGCGGGCGATGGCTCAAATCTCCGCGTCCTCCATTTCGGCACGAACGGATGGGAGTTCCTGCCGGTCGCGTCCGTGGATCTGGCGAACCATTGGATCACCACGGGATGGACCGACTCCTTTTCCCCATTCGCCGTGATCGCAATCCCCGAACCCGCTTCGTCCTTTCTTCTTCTGGGAGGCGTCCTGGCCTGTTTGGCGGTCCGTTGGCGTCGCGGGATGTCGCGCGCTCCATGACGACCTCTGGTCTCAGAGAGCGTTCAAAAATTCGACGGTTTTCCGCGGAGAATCCTTTTGACAAAAACCCAAGCGCTTTCCAGCGCCGCCTCCCGCCGCGCGGCGACGGCGGGTTCAGTCTTGTCGAACTCCTGATCACCACGGCGATCCTCGCCCTCCTCGCGGGGCTCCTCCTGCCCGCGCTCGGCTCCGCGCGTGAAAAAGGGCGCGCTGCCATGTGCGTCAGCAATCTGCGTCAACTCCATCTCGCCGCAACGTTGTATGCGAACGAAAACGACGATCGTTGCGTCCTCGGCGCTGAGGAGTTCCTTGACAACCTCAAGCGTTGGCATGGCGTCCGGACCTCCGCAAGCCAGCCCTTTGATCCTGCCCGAGGCCCGCTGGTCGCGTATCTCGGCCGTTCGGGCGTGATCAAACAATGCCCCTCGCTCCGCACGCCGCTCGGAGGCGCTTCGAACGACCCCCGTTTCTTCGAGCGCGGTTGCGGCGGCTACGGCTACAACATGACCTACCTCGGAAGCTGCCCCGGAGACTGGTACTACACGCGCAGCGTTCGTCGAAGCGATATCCTCCATCCCGAATCGACGGTGATGTTTGCCGACGCGGGGCTCGCCTATCCCGACGGCTGCATTGAATACTCCTTTATCGAGCCGCCGTATTGGGCCGATGCCTCCGGAGTCCGGGAGGACTGGGGTTCGCCCGTGCCCAGCGTGCATTTTCGGCATTCCGGCCGAGCGAACGCCGTCTGGTGCGACGGACATGTCTCCTCGGAATCCATGAGCCGCACCGGCGGAAGCAATGTTTACGGCGGCGACAGCGCGCGCCATCGTCTCGGATGGTTCGGCCCGCTCACCAGCAACGCCCTCTGGCGAATCCAATGACTCGTTCGACATCCCTTCGCGTGAGGAATCTCGTCTTGGCGGGAATCGCGATCCTCGCTTGCGCCGTCCCGTCGATCGGCGATCCAGGCTCGACAGATTCAGGCTCGTCCCGACGGGTGCTTTCCCTTTCGCCGAATCTCACCGAGATCGTCGTCGCCCTCGGCGCGCGCGATCGCCTCGTGGGCGTCTCCGACTTCTGTCGCGCGCACCTCCCCGGCGGCGAACTTCCGCGATGCGGCGCGGCCGTGAACCCCAACTTTGAGCGGATCCTCGCGCTCCATCCCGATCTCCTCTTCTTTCTTGGACGGATGGAAAAACTCCAGCGTTTCTGCGCCGAACACGGCATCCGCGCGCGATCCGTGAACATTGACCGTTGGGCGTCGCTCCGCGCCGAAATCGCGCGGATCGGCGCGGAACTCGACGCGAAGAAGCCGAGCGCGAAGCTCCTCGACACGCTAAACCGTCGCCTCGAACGCGTCCGCGCCGACGCCCGGGGAAAAAAACGCTTTCGTTGCCTGATCCTGCTCGGCCGCGAGACCGGCGGACTCCGCCGGATGATGTCCGTCGGCGGTTCTTCATTTCTCAGCGAAATGCTCTCGGTCGCGGGAGGCGACAACGTCTTCGCCGATCAGCCGCAGCCTTATTTTACCCCCTCGAACGAGGCGATCCTCGCCGCGCGACCCGAGGTCGTTCTCGAACTGCGCCCCGGCGAAAAACTCTCCGCCTCCGAACGCGCCGCGATCCTCGCCGACTGGAAGGCGCCGGGCGCGCTCCCCGCGCTCGCCGCGCGGGGGCGCGTGCTCCTTCTCACCGAAGACTTCCTCATGACGCCCGGCCCGCGCATGATCGACATCGCCGAAGTCTTCCGATCCACTCTCCAACGAATCGCCGAAGCGGATGCCCCAAGCCCGGCCTCCAACGATTGAAATCCGAAATGCCCGATCCGATCCTCACCGCCCGCGATCTGCGCTTCGGTTACGCGGCGAACGGGCCTTTGGGCTTTGCTCTCCATCTCGATGCGATCGAGATCCGGCCCGGAGAAATCCACGCGCTCATCGGCCCGAACGGCTGCGGAAAAAGCACCACCCTCCGTCTCCTCGCCGGCATCCTCCCCCCGCGCCGCGGCGAAATCTTTCTCGCGGGGCGTCCCCTCGCTCGACGCCCGCGTCGTGAAATCGCCCGAGACCTCGCGTTTCTCCCCCAGCAGGTCGCCCCGCTCTTTCCCGCGACGGTTTTCGAGATCGTCCTCTTGGGGCGCCACGCGCGCCAAAGCGGCCTCGGCCTCGCAACGTCCGAAGACCAAAAGGCCGCCGCGCGCGCCCTGCGAAGCTTTGGACTGGAAGCGCATGCCGCGCGATCCTTCGATTCCCTCTCCGGCGGCGAACGACAGAAGGCGCTCCTCGCCGCGGCCCTGGCCCAGGAGGCGCGCGTCGTTCTTCTCGACGAACCCACCACCGCGCTGGATCTGCATCATCAAGCAGAACTGCTGCGCGTCCTGCGCGCCCGCGCCGCCGAAGGCACGGCCTTCCTTCTCGCCACGCATGATCTCACCCTCGCGGCGCAGTTTGCCGATCGGACGACCCTCCTCGTCGGCGGCCGCCGCGAGGCCACCGGCGCGCCGCGCGAAATTCTCACCGAATCCCGCCTCAAAGCGGCCTATGGAGAACCGCTCCGGACACTCTCCGATCCCGCTTCCGGTTCACCGATTGTGCTCCCCCATGTCGGCCCTCGCAAGGCGGCCTGTCCACCGGCCCCCTCGGAAGACCGCGACCTCAAAACTCGCCTGTCCCAATGGGCCGTCGGCCATGGGTCCTCGGCGGCGCAAGACCCGCCGCTGACTCCGCGCCGCTTCGCGGCGCTCCTCGCCTCTTTCGCCCTCGCCGCCTTGCTCGCCTGCGCGATCGCCCCGTTCTTCGGCTCGGAACCCATCTCCGCCGGACACGCGCTCCGCGAGATGGCCGCTCTCGATCCGTCGCGCTGGACGCTCGACACGCAGATCCTCGCGCTGCGCATCCCTCGCGTGGCAATGGCGGCTCTCGCGGGAATGGCGCTCGCGTGCGTCGGCGCCGCCTTTCAATCCGTGCTCCGCAACCCGCTCGCGGAGCCTTATACGCTCGGCATCGCGGGCGCCGCGGCGCTCGGCGCGGTCATCCCCATTAGCCTCCCCGCAATCGCCTTTTCCTTCGGCCCGTTCTCGGGTGTCCAGATCTGGGCGCTCGCCCTCGCGCTGGGGAGCGTCGTTCTCCTCGCCCGCCTCTGCCGCCTCGGCTGGATCGGCCGCAGCGTCACGGGCCTTCTCCTCGCGGGGATCACGCTCGGCCTGACGTCGTCGGCCCTCATCCTCCTCGTCCGTTTCGCGGCAAGCCCGCTGACGGTCAGCGCGCTCGACCGCTGGATGATGGGCGGCATCGAGGTCACGGGCTGGCGCGACGCCGCTTCCGCGCTCCCGTTCGTCCTCGCGGGCATTGCCGCGCTCCTCCTCCGCGCGCGCGACCTCAACCAACTCGAGTTCGGCGAAGAAACCGCCCTCGGCCGCGGAGTTGACGCGGCGCGCGCCCAACGCTGGGTTCTTGTCGGCGGCTCGCTCGCGACGGCGGGGGTGGTCTCGGTGACAGGCCCGATTGGCTTCGTCGGCTTGCTCGTGCCGCACCTCGTCCGACGGCTCGTCGGAGGCGATCTTCGCCTCGTTCTTCCATGCGCGCTCTTCTCGGGCGCGGCGCTCCTCGTCGCCGCGGACACGGCGGCGCGCGCGATCTCAGTGGCGGGACGAGGCGCCGAACTCCCGGTCGGCATCCTCACCAGCCTCATCGGCGGCCCTCTCTTCCTCGCCCTTCTCATGCGAAAAAAATGGTGAGGCCCGATCTCCGGACGCAGAGATCAGGAGGGAAGATGCCTCCCGGCGTTCAGGAGGTCCGCGCGCGGAACGCCGCGCTACAGGCGCGCAACGCCGCGCGCAGATCCGCCGCGGTGGGTTGCCCGGGAGCGCTCGGAGGTCCGAGGGCTCCATACGCGAGAAGCGACCCGATGGCCGAAAGGTAGACGCGCAACGGCAGCCCCGCCGCCCCCATCCCGATGAGACAGAGGGGACGACGCCGATACTTGAGCATCAGATTCACAAGCGTCGAATGATCTCGCGCGGAACGCACGAGGACCGAAATCTTGACAATGTCGGCGCCGGAAGCGCCCGCCTGACGAATGATCCGCTGCAAAGACGCGGCGGGCGGCGTGCGGCGAAAGTTATGATGGGAAACCACAAGGACGCTCTTCGCCGCGCGCGCCGCCTTCCGCACCGCGGAGAGATGGAGGCTCCTCAATTCGACGTCCACCATCGCGCAAACGGACGCTGCCGCGCCAAGGAGTTGGGCGCGCGCCGCGTCATCCCGATCCCATCCCCCGCCCTCGTCCGCGAGGCGGCAGGTGGCGAGGGTCGGCGTGCCGGTCTTCTCCAGTTTTCCGCAAAGCCGAAGCGCCTCGGCCAGGCCTTCTTTCGGATAGAGATCGAAGCGCGCCTCGACGACATCCACGCCGCGCCGCCGCACGCCCTGTCCGGCGACTCGCCGCAGAGTCGAGAGATCCGCGGCGACGCCGACAAGCAGCGGTGGAGGAGGGAGCGAAGGCATGGACGTCCCCGAATGGATGCGCGGACATGGAAGAGGCTACCGCGGCTCCTTTTCCGTTTCAAGATCGCAGGAAGTTTCCCAAATTCCCGCGGAAGGCGTAGGGAAACTCATCCTCGACCGAGAAATGCGAGACGTTTTCACAACGTTTTGTGTTGAAGCCGCTGCCGCGGCGCCGCCGGCGGCGGCGCCTGACCTCGCTTCGCGACCGAGCGGATTTTTCCCAAGCACGGACGGTGGAAAGGGAGGGCGAGGCCACCGGCCGAGCCGTCGCACCCTTCTTGTAGGGAGTCTAGAATCTCGCCACGACCTACCCCTCCAATCCTCAATAGATGATGAGGGTTGCTCTCTGAAAATTGAGCTTATCCGTAGATTTGGGAAGTTTCCTCGCTTACGGCGAGGGTGAGGATCGCGTCTTTCATCCCGTGAATCAGCTTCTTGTCCGCGGGACAGATCGTGGCCAATACACCGCCCAGACGAGCCTCGCGTCCCGCCACGAACCAGTAGGGACAAAGCCGCGCGCGCCCGCGCATTCCGACAGTCGCGCCCTTTTCGAAATCGTGCCAGGCGTGCTCGACCACGCGCGCGCGCGCGAAGGTCTGCAAGATGCGCGGCGTGCGCTCGAATTCGGCGAGGGCCTCCTCCACCGCGCGCTTCCATTCCTCCGCAGGCAGATCGCTCCCGACCCACACCCCGCGGCTTCCCCACGCCCGAGGCGAAAACCCCGAGACCTTGAGAACGAGATCGCGCTGTTTCTGGGAAAATCCGCCGAGCCGGCGCCAATCGTGAATCTCCAGCCGCGGGATCACCGCGTGCGGCGGCAGCGGCGCGGGATCCATCAGCCAGGTGAACGGAATCACCCCCCTCAAGTCGCGGAAATATCGGTCGCCGAGTTCTCGTCGCCAGAAGTCCGCGAGCTGAGGGAACCAGAAGAGCGCCATCCAAAGCTTCTCCTCGAGCTGCGGCTTGAAAGGCGGCGTCACGCGAACGAGACCGCGCCGCGCCGCGTCGGCGAGCGGCCGCCAACCTGAGACATTGGGGAGATCGAAAATTTCGAAGAAGCGGTAGACCGTTCCGACGCGGGATTCCCCGAGGAACACGCCCGTCTCGCGGCAGTCGAGGTCTTCCGGGCGGCAAACCTTGACGGCGGAACCCGGAGTTCGCGGCGCGGATCTCGAAGCGGAGGCGAGCCCTTCCGCCGCGCCCTTCGGCTCGTGCGGGCCCCGGGAAATCGCGTCGGCGATCCACTCCATCTCGGGGCGATAGTCCCGAGCTTCTTCGGAAACCACGATCGCGGCGAGCCCCTCCTTTTCGCCGAGAACCGCGCGAAACCCCTCGATCATGCCACAGGCCGCCTCCTTGCGCCCCCCGCGCGCGCCGCGGGAGACTTCCGCGTAGGCGGTTTGCAGCCACGCCGTCGCGCCGATTCCGCCCGGAACGGAATCGAGTTCCGTGATGGCGAAGCCTTCCTCCATGAGAAGCAGATCGGGGCGAATCACCGCGGGCAGATCGTTTTTCCAGGCAGCCTCCCGGGCGAGCGCGACCACCTCCGAGGGTTTGCCGGCTTCGAGATAGCGCGCGATCCATTCCGGCTCTTTCCCCGCGACGCTGCGGCGATAGAGGAGGTTTGCCGCGCGGTAAAATCCGAGCAGACGCGGGCCGAGTTCTTCGATCCGCCGAAAAAGTTTCGGCGGCAGACCGAACGGTCTCGGCGCGAGACGCCATTCGCGTTCCGCGAACAGTCCGCCGGGAGGAAGCGCGACGCGCAGCGCCGCGGCCGCCGCAGCATCCGCGCTCACGGCGGCATCGGGCATCCCGCCCTCCGAGCGAATGGTTCGATCGCTCCGCATCTCACCGCGTATCTCGAGGTTCCCCAACGCCCCACCCCGCTTCGTTCCGCCGACCGGGAAGAAATTTCATCGCGACTCGGCGATTCACGCGTCGTTCACGGGATCGCCCACGGGCGTCGTCGCGCCCTCTCTGGGAGCGCCGCGCGCGACGCCGAGACGCGCGAGAATCGCGTCGGCCTCGCGACGGACGGCGTCCTGTTTGGGATGACGGATCTGGCGATACCCATTCACCTTTTCGGGGCATCGCAATACCGAAAGCCACGCTTCGTACTCCTCCGGGTTGCGCGGATCGAAGGCGGCGACCTGACGGGCGTACCAGTCGCGAAATTCGCGTTCCGCGCGATGCCAGTCTGGCAGGAGGCGGCGAAGAAACTTCAGCCGCTTCACCAGGTGGAGCTGCCAGTTGCGCGTGCGAATGTCGAACTCGAGGTGGAAACGTCCGAAATCGAATCGCGGACGGTTGATGTGGCGATACGAAATCGAATCGCCGCGCGACGGATCCACGCCGTAGCGCTCCCGGTCGCGCGCGAGCTTCTCGGGATTCGTGAGGAGATGCGCCACCCAAACCTCGTCTTTGATGAGCATCACCTTGGCGAGATTGTGAAGAACGGCGCGCGTCGCGGCAAAGTCGCGCGCCGCATGATCGCGCGCGAAAACGCGCGCGAGGAGATCGAGATAACGCTGCGCGTAAGGGGCGTCCTCGTACCAGAATAGGTCGGCGACGCGAATGGCGAGGTGGCGGAGGTCCTCCTCCCGGAGGCGCGGGTCTTGCTCGCGCAGGCGCATCGCGCGCTCGGCGAGATTCATCAAGCGGCGATAGATCGCCGCCGCGCGGCCGCGCGCGGGATGATGCGCGGCGAGCAGGTTCGCCTTACGATCGAGCGTGTCGCGGTAGCGCGGTGGGAGGCCGTCCTCGCGGAAGCGGGCGGGCTCGAGCGCGATGCGGCGACCCAGTTGAAAGGCCTGGACGTTCTCGCGCGCCGCCGCCCCCATCGTCTGCCCGATGGCCCAGATGAGATTGGCGGTCGAGACCGGCAAAAATCCTTTCTGACACGCGACGCCAAGCAGGATCACATTGGCGAAGAGCTTGCTGCCGAAGTATTTCTCGGAGAGCCCTGAAAGGTTCAGCCCAAAGTAGTCGTCCCGCCGGGTGTAGCATCGGATCGTCTCCTCGATCTCCGCGGGATCGAAATCCTCCCGTCCGAGCAGAGTGAGGATCGTCGGCGTCTTGTAGGTGTTGATCACCGCCGCCGTGCGCTCGGGGCTCGCGACGCGCTGGTTGCCGCGAGGATCCATCCCGCGCGCCGCCTCGAGAAGGTCCACGCCGAGAATCAGGTCGGCCTTGCCGAACGGAATGATATTCGAGACCGGGATGTCGTCGCGGTAAAACGAAATCTGCGAATACACGCCTCCGTTGCGGATCGCGAGCCCCTTCTTGTCGCAGAACAAGACGCGGTATCCCTCGCGAAAACCCGCGCGAACCAACGTCGCGGTCGCCACGCCGATCCCCATCCCTCCAACGCCCGCGAGATAGACATGCCAGGAACCGGACACCGTGGCGCGCGCCTCCGGTTCGGGAAGATGATCGAGGTCGAGCCCCTCCAGAGGCGACGGCGCCGGCGCGCGCCGCCGAACAACGACCTCTTCGAACGCCGGACAAGCGCGCGTCTTGGTGCACGCCAAATCCGCAACGCACCACGAGTAATCGGTCTGGACCTTCGTGCCATACACGGAATCCTCGAACGTCAACCCCGGACAACCCGTGGCGCGCGTGCACTCCAAGCAAAACTCACATGCCTCGGTGGTCACGTTGACATGGACCTTCTTGCGAAGATAGCCGAACTCGCGGATTTCTTTCCGCTCGCGGCGCGAGACGCGGCGATGGAAGGTGATCCCGCACTCCTTGTCGGCGACGATCACCTTCACCCCGTCGCGGAGAATCGTCGACTCCAGCGTGGCGCGATATCCGTCGCGCGCGGCGGGATCAATCCGCACCACCTCCGCGCCCTCCAGCCCCAGCATGGCCTCGACGATGCGGTCCATGCTCTGCTTCTGCTGCGGTTCGCCGAGGAGGCTCGTCGTCAGGCCCGGGGTCGGCTGGTGCCCCGTCATCGCCGTCGTGCCGTTGTCGAGCACGATGTAGGTGATGTCTTGCCCCTCCTTGATCGAGTTGGAGATGGCGACCTGCCCCGAATGGAAAAAGGTCGAGTCCCCCATGAAGACGACCTGCTTGTTCACGATGAACGGATCGATGCCCGCGCCGGTCCCTCCTCCGAGCCCCATACCCGAGTAATTGTGCATGAGATCCTTGTTCGGCTCGAACATCAACATCGTGTAGCAGCCCGTATCGCCGTGAAAGACGAGGTCCACCGGGTCGTGGCGGTGGCGGCGGCGCATGTAGCGCGCGTCGCGGAAGTCGCGCTTGATCTCCAGCAGCACGCTCGAGGAATCGCGGTGCGGACAGCCCGGACAGAAGGTCGGCGTGCGCCCCACGAGATCCACCTCGAAGCCGCGGAGAGAGGCGAGCATCTCCGCCTCGCGCTCGATCCGCGCCGTCGTTTCGATCCCGCCGCGGCGGACGAGGAGCGGCCCCAGCTTTTCCATCAGGATCGAGGGGTGCAGCCCGAGCGCATCGGGAATCGTCCCGCCGTCCGGCAAACGCTTGCCCCACACGGGAGGAAGAGGCGTCGCGCGCGCGCCGCGCGAAGCCTCTCTCGCCCGCGCGTCGTTGAGGATGCTGACGACCTGCTCTTCGATAAAGGAACGCCGCTCCTCGACGACGATGAGTTGCTGGACGCGCGCCGCGAAACTTTCCACGACATCCGGATCGACCGGATAGGTCAACCCGAGTTTAAGGATCGGAAATCTTCCTTCAATTCCCATCTCCAGGAAGGCGTGTTGCAGGTAGCCGTAGGCCAGGCCGGAGGTGATAAAGCCGAAAGGCGCTCCCGGGCGGGGGTTCATCACGCGGTTCACGCCGAGACGCGCGGCCTCTTGCCAGAGCAAACGCCGGCGCGCGCCGAGCTCCTCCTCCTTGCGCCCCGTCCGCGGCGGCAGGAGCACCGTCTCCTCCACGGGAATCGTCGCTGTGCGAATCTCCGCGGGATTCCGCTTGCTCGTTTCAGGCCACTGATTGCGTCGCACGCGAACCGATCCACCTCCGTCGGCCTGATAGGTCGTGATGAGATAGGCGGTGTAAAAGCCCGAGGCGCGGGAGAGCTTGAGCCCAAGATCCACCCAATCCTTGACCTCCTGAGGATCCGAGGGCTCGAGAACGGGCATGAAGAGGTGGCGCGCGAGGAAGCGTGAATCGGCCGGCACCTGCGTCGAATCGCTCCAGGGATCGTCGCCAACGATAACGAGGACGCCGCCTTCGCGGTGCGCGCCGGCGAGGTTCCCCAAGGCGAGCGCGTCTGACGCCACGTGAAACCCCACGCTCTTCATCGCCGCCGCCGCGCGGAGACCGAGCATCTGCGAGCCGTTGAGCATCGCGGCCGCGAGCGCCTCGTTGTTGGCGATCGTGGAATGGATGCCGTGCGCAAGCGGAATTTCGCGCGCCGCCTCGATCGCGTCGAAGAAACCGGCGACCGGCGAGCCGGGATAGCCCGTCCAGAGATGCGTGCCGCCCTCCGTCTCGAGAAGTCCCTTGAGCAGCAGTTCACAGCCCGTATAGACCTCGGCCCCTTCCTCTTTCAGGAAGCGTGGGTCGGCTTTGCCCGGAACGTTCTTGGCCATGGGAAAACTCGCGCGCGAACCGCCGAAGGATGCGTCGCCAAGCGGCGCGCGCCCTTCAATACACGTCCACGATCATCTGTCGCATCGTGGGCTGCACGCGGAAGGCGGGAATCGGATGGGAAAACAGGTCGTCGACGATCTGCTGCACCGCGCGGTCCACGACGCGCTTCATTTCATCGCGCACCAAGAGGCCGTCGTTGAACAGCCACACCGAACGCCCGTAGGCGGGCGATTCGTAGGAGAAGAAGGAATAGGCGTCGCAGAGCGTATTGTATCGCGTGCGCCAGTTCTCCGCGAACCGCCCATCGTTGCGTTCGAGCGAAAGCTGTTCGAAATGCGACGGCTCCTGGAACATCATCCAGGACACATCCGCGTTGAGCACCACCTGCGGAGAAGCGCCGGTCTTTTCCGTTCCCACAAAATTCGGATGGAACGCCACCACGACCAAGCGGTCATGGGGAAACCCTTGAGGAATCAAGGGACGATCGGGTTCTTTCTGAAGGATGATCACCTCGTTCTTCACCCGGGCGCGCACGGCCTCCCGCAGCCTGGTCTGAAACCAACCGACCATTCCGCGGCGATCGAGGGCTTGCTGCGCTCCGCGCGCAAACTGCACGGAGACATCGTCCAAAGGCGCTGAAGAGCTCGCGCCGGGCCAGCTTGCCCCGAGAGCGTCGAGCAGACCGAACCCCGCGGAGACCATCTGAGCGCCGACTTCGCTCGAATCCACCACGATGACCAGACGATCCGATTCCCCCAACGCCACGCGGGCGAAGGGCTTTTTCGAATACCAGAAGGTCGCCTGCTTCGGCTCCGGAGGGGGCGTCGTCGCGCAGCCGCCGAACAGGAAAACGCCTGCTCCAGCGAAAAGAAGGGCGAACAAGAAAGATCGCGAAAATTTCATCGGGGAGGCGGGGCCCCGCTTCGGAAGAGGCGAAGACCGTCAATCCGTTCGATTTATACGTCACCCGCCCCGAGTTTTCAAATAGTTTCCACGACTTCCCACGGGAAAGGGACGCGCGCCCCGCAAACGCGCCGCACCCCATTGGGGATCTTGAGGTCATGGCTTCATTCCGAGAATCTCCTCGAGAGCGGCCCGGCTCCGTCCCCACACCTCATGATGGAGCGAGTTTCCGCGGGAATCCATCGTCACGACCGCCGGAAAGCTCGCGACCCGAAACTCCCACATCGCCTCGGGCGCGCCGAATTCCTTCAAGAAATGGACGCCGGTCACCTCGGTCACGCGCTCGGCGAGCACTTGCGCCGCGCCTCCCACCGCATGGAGATAGACGCAGCCGAATTCTTTGCAGGCCGCGAGCGTTTTCTCGCCCATCCCTCCCTTGCCAATGACGCCGCGGAGGCCGAACTTGCGAATCACTTCATGCTGATAAGGCTCCTCCCGAATGGAGGTCGTCGGCCCCGCCGCCACCACGCGCCACTTCCCTTGTTTTTCGAGCACTACCGGACCGCAGTGGTAGAGAATGGCGTCCCGCAGATGGATCCCCGGAGGCAGCATGCCGCCGTCATGAAGATGCTTATGAAAGACGTCGCGTCCCGTGTAAATCACGCCGCAAATCTCCACCGCGTCGCCGACCTTCAGCGCGCGGATTTTCTTCTCGGTGAACGGAGCCTCCAGTTTCATAACGAACATTCAACTCCGACCCGCCGTCCGAGAAAAGCCGAAAACCGAAGGCGCTCTCCGACTCCTGCCTTGCCCCCTCCGTTCCCGCACGGCATAAGGAATGCCTGATGTTCGAGCACCAAAAATCCGTGAAGAGACCGGCGTCCGTCGAAGGCGTGGGCCTGCATACCGGCGCGCCGGCGCGCCTCACCTTCCAACCCGCTCCGGCCAACTCCGGCATCCAGTTCGCGCGCACGGACCTGCCGGGTTCTCCGCCCATTCCCGCCCTCGTCAACTTGGTGAAGGACACGCGGCGCGGAACCACGCTCGAACTGGACGGCGTCAGCGTCCAAACCGTCGAACACGTCCTCGCCGCGCTCGCGGGGCGCGGCATCGACAACTGCCTCGTGGAGATCAGCGGCCCCGAACCCCCGATCCTCGACGGCAGCGCCCGCGCCTTCTCCGCCGCTCTCAAGGAGGCGGGCGTTGAGAACCTCAACGCCAAACCGAACACCTTCTCTCCCGAGGCGCCGGTCTGGTATGCGAAGGACGGCGCCACCATCGTCCTCCTCCCCTCCGATCGCCTCCGTATCTCTTGCTCGATCCATTTCCCCGGCCAGAAGCTCGAAAGCCAGCACTATACCCTCGACATCACCGACGAATCGTTCGAAACCGAACTCGCCTCCGCGCGCACCTTCTGTTTCTACGAAGAGGTGAAACCTCTGCTGGACGACGGCCTCATCAAAGGGGGGAGCCTCGAGTGCGCGGTCGTCATCAAAGACGATGAAATCCTCAGCAAGGAGGCGCTCCGCTTTCGCGACGAGTTCGTCCGCCACAAGATGCTCGACATCCTTGGCGACGTCACCCTCTTGGGTCGCCCGCTCGCCGGCCATATCGTCGCCGTCCGCCCCGGACACGCGGCGAACGTCGCGCTCACCCAAAAGCTTTTCAACATCGTCAAGAAAAAGCGCTCTGCGCGCGGCTACCTCGCCGAAGGCCCGACCTACGAGCAGATGGATATCCAGGAACTGCTGGCCACCTTGCCCCACCGCTACCCGTTCCTCCTCGTGGACCGCATCCTGAAGATCGGCGAGTCGGACATTGTCGGCCTCAAAAACGTCACAATCAACGAGCCGTTCTTCCAAGGGCATTTCCCCGGCCATCCGATCATGCCCGGCGTCCTCCAAGTCGAAGCGATGGCCCAGGTGGCGGGCATCCTCATGCTTCGCAAGGGCGACAGCGTCGGCAAGCTCGCCTACTTCATGAGCGCGGACAAGGTGAAGTTTCGCAAGCCGGTCACGCCCGGCGACACGCTCTTCATCGAGGTCGCCTTGCTGAAGGCGCGCGCCGGACGCATCGGCCGCGCCCAGGCCCGCTGCCTCGTGGACAACGAGGTCGTCAGCGAAGCCGAACTGATGTTCTCCATCGTGGACCGCGCTTCTGCGGACGCGCCCGCATGATCCACAAGACCGCCATTGTCCATCGCGACGCCGAGATCGGCAACGGCTGCGAAATCGGCCCCTATTGCGTCGTCGGCGCGGGCGTCGTCCTGGCGGATGGGTGCGCGCTCCGTTCCCACGTCGTCCTCGATGGACCCTCCCGCATCGGGAAAAACAACACATTCTATCCCTTCGGCGCCATCGGACTGCGCTCGCAAGACCTGAAATACGCCGGCGAACCCACCTTCCTCGAAATCGGCGACGGCAACACATTCCGAGAATTCGTGACCATCCATCGCGCGACCGCGGCGAATGGACGCACTCGCATCGGCGATCGGAACAACTTTCTCGCCTACGCCCATGTCGCCCACGATTGCGTCGTCGGCAGCGGGGTCATCATGTCGAACTGCGGCACCCTGGGCGGCCATGTCGTCGTCGAGGATCATGCCGTCATCGGCGGCCTCGCGGCCGTCCATCAGTTCTGCAGGATCGGCGGCATGGCGATCGTCGGCGGATGCTCGAAGGTCGTGCAGGACATCCCTCCCTACATGCTCGCCGACGGGAACCCCGCCGAAGTGCGAGCGATCAACAAGGTCGGTCTCGAACGCCACGGCGTGCGCGAAAAAACGCGGAAGACCATCCAGGCCGCCTTCAAGCTCCTCTACCGCGAGAGCGGACTCAACATCGGAGATGCCATCGCGAAAATCCGGCGGGAACTCCCCGATCTGCCCGAGATCCGGCGCCTCTGCGAGTTCGTCGGAAGCAGCGAACGCGGCATCAGCCGGTGACCCGACAGAACGACGGAGGGGAACGCCGCCGCCGCCGGCGCCGGGTCGGCGGCATCGGCCCAAAATGCTTCGGAGGCGCCGCGCACTTCTCCGCGGCGGATGGGCTATCCCAAATCCACGGATCCGCTCCATTTTCAGAGATCTCACCTCATCATCATCCATGGAGGGCCGGAGGGCGGGGCGCATCGAGATTCCGGACTCCTCACACGAAGGATGCGGCGGCTCGGCCGGCGGCCTCGCCCTCCCTTTCCGCATTCCATGCTTGAGGAAAATCCGCTTGGTCGCGAAGCGAGGGAGGGCGCCGCCGGCGGCGGCGCCGCGGCAGCGACTTCAACACCAAACGTGGGGAAGGCGTCACACATTTCTCGATCGGGAATGGGTTTCCCTATGCCTTACGCGGGGATTTGAGACCATCATCCCATCTTGCGCGGGGATCAGACGGATGCCCTCTCCGTTGCCATGCCCGGACGAGGCTGCTAAACATGGAGAGATGTTCAAGCGCGCCCGCAATGCCGCGGTCGGATGGTTCGGGGGGCTCTTCATCTCCGCGCTCGGCGCCACTCTCCGCCCGCGCGTGCGCGATACGGCCGCCGTCACGCGCCCCTGCCTCCGAGACGCGCCGGTCATCTTCGCCTTCTGGCACCACGACATCCTCCTGATGCCCTGGTTCGCCCGCCGCTTCCTCACGCGTCGCCCCTGCGTCTGCCTCGTGAGCGCCAGCAAGGACGGCGAAATGATCGCGCGCGTCCTGCGCCGCTTCGGTCTCGAAAGCGAACGCGGCTCCAGTTCCCGCAAAGGACGCGAGGCCTACCGTTCCCTCGCCGAAGTCCTCGAACGCGGCGTCGATGTCGCGATCACCCCTGACGGCCCGCGCGGCCCGCGCCATCACGCGCACGCGGGCGCTGCGGGCCTCGCCATCCTTTCCGGGCGCGCCCTCGTCCCGATCCGCTGGCGGGCGACGTGGAAGATCGAGCTTCCCACGTGGGACCGGTTCGTAATTCCGTTTCCCTTCAGCCGTGTGGAGTTCGAGGTGGGGCCTCCGCTCCACTTCTCTCCGGACACGCCCGTCGCCGAGGCGCAGGCGCGCATGAAAGCGACGCTCATGCCAAGGGCGCCCCTCTCCCCTCCGAACGATCGGGCGATGAAGCCGTAGACGCGTTTCGCGGGAACTCCCGTCCGACGCGGACGCGCGCCGCGCGCTTCGCCTCGCGCGTCACGAGATCAAGGGCGCTCCGCGGACGGATCCTCCGACGTCTCCTCCTCGATCCCTTCGCGAATCCGCTTCGAGATGAAGGGGCGGACGAACCCGTAGATGAGATAGGCGATGAACACCCAAGCGAGAGAATAACGCCAGGTCTTCACCAAGAGAATGAGCAGGATCGCCGTCACGAGCACCTGCGGAATGGATCGACGCGAATGCCAGTCAATGGATTTGAAACTCGGATACGCGATCCGGCTGTACATCATGAACGAAAGAAAGACCAAGAGAAAGGGAAGGGCATAACGCCAACGCCCCGGCTCCCGATCGTTTTCGTAGAGCGTCAGGAGAAAGAGCGTGATGCTCGCCACCAGCCCTGCCGCCGCGGGAATCGGAAAGCCGACAAAGTCTTTCGTCGCCATCCCTTCATTCTGGGCGGCGACGAGATTGAAACGCGCCAGACGCATCGCCCCGGCCACGAGATAGACGAACGCCACGACTCCGCCCACCCAACGGTAGGAAGGAGGGAAATCGGCCAGGATGATCTTCACCACGAGCAGCGCGGGCGCCAACCCAAAGGAGATCAGGTCGGCAAGCGAATCAAACTCTCGACCGAACGCGCTCTCGCGCCCCCCGAGGCGCGCCAATCTCCCGTCGAGCATGTCGAAAATGAAGGCGCCGAGAATGAACTTCAGGCTCGTCTCGTAATGGCGGATCCAGACGCTGCTTCCCGCCTGCTGCTCCAGCGAGCCCGCGATGATCTGAATCGTCGCCATAAACCCGCAGAATAAATTGCCTGCCGTCATCAGATTCGGCAGCAGATAGACTCGCGGCATCGCGTTCGATCCTTGGGAATTCGGCGGCAAAGAGGTCATGGCCTACGCGAAATAGCGAATCGCAAAGACAGAATGCCCGAGGCGCGTCTCCGCGGCAAGTCGAGCCGAAGGATCACTTTCTCACCGAGACTTCGATCGTGTAGTCGCGCGGTTTTTCCTGTTCCGCGGAAGGGAGATAACGAATCTGGACGTTGCCCTGCCCGAAGGCGCGCGCCTGAAGGAGAAGCCCCCACTCTCCGGAGGAAACCCTTGGACTCTCGCTCAACACCAAAAGGACGCCCGGCGTGCACCCCACGAATTCCCAGCGTCCATCCACCTCGGGATCCTTTTCGAGGCGGAACAGCATCTGCTGATCTAGCCAGAGCTGCGCGCTCTTTCCCTGGACGAGATCCTGGCGGTAAACCTCCATGACGCCCGCCACGGTATACAGCGCCCGCGAAGAGCCGCGCCCCATCTGCCCCGCGCATCCCGCCACGGCGACGGCGCAAACCGCCGCTCCGGCGACGCGGCGCCACTCGCCCCAAAACCCAAAACCTCGCCTCGTCACTGCCCTTTGGCTTTCTTCCCCTTCTTGGCTCGCTTCATGGCATAGCCCTTAATGACGCGCGTCGCGAGATTGTCGCCGTTCGTCATTTCAAAGTAGGTCACCGCCACTCGATCGCCCACCTTCAAATCGCTGAGGCTCATCAAAGCGCCGTCCACTTCGACACGCCCGTGCGGAGAAAGCTTGAAGGTTTTCCCTTCGACCACAAACGTCCCCGCCGTCGAATCGATCTCCGCGATCTTTCCTTTCTGATCTCCCGCTACCGACGACTTCTTCTTGCTGAGCACCGGAGTCTCGGACGCCGGCGCCACCGGCGCTGCGGATTCCGCGGGCGCCGCAGGCGTCGCGTCAGGGGCAGCCGCTTCAGGAGCCGGCGCGGGATTGATTTCGATCTCGACGTTGGTCTGGGCCAAGAGAGGACCCGCCACGCTCAGCGCGGCGGCGAACAGGAGGGAGGACAAGGGTTTCACAGAGGGCGACTTCACGCTTCCCCCCTCGGCCAGTCAAGCGATTTCAGGCGAACCGCGCGAACCGAGATCAAACACCCCGACGTTCCCCTCCTCCGACGGAGCAACTGCGCGCTCGATTTTTTCCACGTTTGACGTAAAAAAACCGGGCTACGCCCCCGCGAGTTCCATCACCTCCGGGGCCGCCGCAGTCGCCATCGCGGCGCTCATCGCCCGGATCTCTGCCGCGTCGGTCATCTCCAACGCGCGCGCCGCCATCTCGCGCGCCGCATCGCGGTTCACGCCACGGATCAGACGTTTGAGCGAAGGAAGCATCGGAGGGCTCGCGCTCAGCTCGCGGATTCCCAATCCAATCAGGAGCGGAATCAACGCCGCATCGCCGGCCATCTCCCCGCAGACCGCCGTTGGGATCCCGCGCTCTTCGGCAACCCGCACGACTCCTTGAAGCAGGCGGAGAATCGCGGGATGCGTCGGCTGATAAAGATGCGCGATCCGTTCGTTCACCCGATCCACCGCGAGCGAATACTGGATGAGGTCATTGGTGCCGACAGAGAAAAATCCGCACTCCCGCGCGAGGATGTCCGCCGTCATCGCCGCCGAAGGCACCTCGATCATCGCGCCCACCGTCATCTCCGTGTTGAAGGCAAGCCCCTCCGCGGCGAGCTCCGCTTGCGCCGCCGCTAGCTCGAGGTTCGCCTGCCGCAACTCCTCGACTCCGGAAATCATCGGATACATGAGCCGTACGTTTCCGTCGGCGCTCGCCCGGGCGATCGCGCGTAACTGCGCGCGGAACACGTCTCTGCGCTCCAGGCAAAACCGAATCGCGCGCCATCCGAGGAACGGGTTCATCTCCTTGGCCACCTGCAGCGCCGAGAGGAATTTGTCGCCTCCGAGATCGAACGTGCGGATCACCACCGGACGCGGCGCCAACCGACGCGCCACCTCCGCGTAGGCCGCATACTGCTCCTCCTCGCTCGGCAGATCGTCGCGGTTGATGAAGAGATACTCCGTGCGAAAGAGACCCACCCCGTCCGCGCCGTTCGCCAATACGCTCGCCACGTCTTCCGGCATTTCGATGTTCGCCTCCAACGCGACGCGATGGCCGTCCGCGGTCACCGACGGTTCGTCTCTCAGGCGCGCGAAACTCGCCTCGATGCTGTGCCGCCGCTGCTCGAGCTGCCCATACTCGAAGAGGGTCTGCTCCGAGGGGTTGACGATCAGGAAGCCGCCGTAGCCGTCCAGAAGCGCGAAATCCCCCTCTTGCGTCTGCTCGATCGCGTCGCGCAACCCCACGACCGCCGGAATCCCCAACGCGCGCGCCATGATCGCCGTATGAGACGTCTTGCTTCCGATCTCCGTGCAGAAACCGATCACTTTCGTCTTGTCGATGCACGCCGTGTCCGCGGGCGCCAGATCGTAGGCCAGGACGATGCTCGGCTCGCCGATCGTCTTGAGGTCCGCGACGCTGTGCCCCGTCAGGCAGCGCAGCACCCGCTGCGCGACATCCTGAATGTCCGCCGCCCGCTCCCGCATATACTCGTCCTGAAGCTCCGCCAGGGATTTCACAAACTGCGAAGCGACCGCGTCGAACGCGAATTCCGCGGAATGTCGCTCGTCTCGGATCCGCCGCACCGTCTCCTCGATGAGCGACGGATCGTCGAGCACAAGCAGATGCGCGTCGAACACCGCCGCGTTTCCATCTCCCATGTCCCGCGAAACCTTTTTTTGGATCTCCATCAACTGTTGGCGCGCCGTAATCAAGGCCTCCTCCAGCCGCGCCACCTCCGGCTCCACCTGTTCCGGAGAAATTTCCCGCGCGCTGATCGCCACTTCGCTCCTCCCATAAATCCAGACTCCGCCAGTGACGACTCCGGGCGCCGCGGCGATGCCCGCGTACCGCCGTTCGCCTCCGGTCGTGTTCTCACCTGCCATAGGCTTCATCCTAACCTGGATCTTTCATACTCCAAGGGGAAATCTCCGCCCGACCGGACGGAAACGAAGAGATCCCGCCGCGACGCCACAACCGATCGTGCGTCTTCCGCGCCGCGTTTCAGCGATCGTTGAGGTCGAGCCAGCGGAATTCCTTCTCAGAAAGCTCCACCTTCAAGGCGCCCATCGAAACCCGGGTCTCCTCGAGCGTCCTCGGCCCGATGAGCGCGAAGGTCGGAAACGGCTGCCGAAGCACCCACGCCAGCGCGAGGTCCACGGGCGGCGTCTTTCGTTTCCGGGCCAGTTCCCGTGTTCGCCGCAGCCGCTCGAAGTTTTCCTCGCTGTACCAACAGCGCGCCAGTTCGGCGTCGCGACGATCCTTCGGATTCCCGCGCGTAAAAAAACCTCGCGCCTGGCTCGACCAGGCCAGGAGCGGCATCTGCGTGCGCTTCAACCACGCGCGCGACTCCGGATCCGAGACGCTCAAGGCGCCCTCCCAAACCGGCGCGACCATCCGCGCCAGGCTCAGGTTGTTGCTCAAGGCCGCCGGCCCAGGAATCCCGCGGCGCTCGGCGTGCCTCCGCGCCTCCTCGACGCGCGGCAGCGTCCAGTTCGAAACGCCCCACGCGCGAATCCGTCCCGCGCGCCGCTGCTCCTCGAGCGCGTCCACGAACTCCCCCGCGGGAATTTCCAGATTGTCCCGATGCATGAGGTAAAGATCGGCATAATCCGTTTGGAGACGATCGAGGCTCTCGTGGAGCTGAAGACGAAGCTGACGCGGGTCGCACAGCGGCGTGTGCGCCCCTTTTGCGATGACCACCATTTCTTCTCTTGCTCCGCGGTTGCGCATCCATTGACCGAGCAGCCTTTCCTGCAAACCCCTGCCGTAGAGCCACGCCGTGTCGAAGGCGTTGCCCCCGCGCTCCGCGAAATCGTCGAACATGACCGAGGCGTGCGCGAGATTCGGCTGGTTGTCGCATCCCATGATGAGACGGGAAACCGCCTTCGTCACCCCCGCGATCTCCCCTCGCGGAACCGACGGCTTCGTCGGCAACCGGAGGGAACGTCGCGCCACGGTCAGTTTCCAGGCCTCCGCCTTCTCGCGCTCGTAGACCACCCCAACCTCCTCTCTCCAACGATCGAGACACCGCATATTGCCGAGCGTATCCTCCCACGACATCGCCGGCGAAGGCGCCTGTCGCCGTTCGAGATTCGCCGCCACCGTATCCGCCTCGATCGCATAGAGCGGTTGGCGCGTCCGGACGACAATCTCGCGCGGCTTCGAACTCCCCGCCGCATGCACAATGATGCGAGACTCGCCCCCCTCCCGCGCCGGCAGCCAAGGCTCCGGAACATGAAGCCGGCCCTCGGTCCCATGAACGCAAAGTTGATGCGGCAACGCGACGCCAACTCCCGTCGCGACCTGGGCGAGCACTCCCTCGGGAAACCTCAATGTCGCCGCCGCAAACTCGTCCACCCCGGTCGGCGCCAGCGTTCCAACGCCCTTGAGCGCGATCGGCTCGACAAATCCGCCGCCGCTCGTCGCCCCCGCCAGCAGGCGCGCGGCCGAGATCGGATAGCACCCCACATCGAGGATCCCGCCGCCGCCGAGCGCGTTGGAATAGATCCGGTGGTTCGGATCGAACTTCGCGCCGAACGCAAAAGTCGCGTCGATCCACCGAATCTCTCCGACCGCGCCGTCCCGGAGGATCTCCAACAAACGCGCAGTTTGAGGATGGCAACGGTACATGAAGGCCTCCATGAGGAAGACGTCGTGACGTCGCGCCGCCTCGATCACCGCCATCGCCTCCGCATGGTTCAGGCCGATCGGCTTTTCGCATAAAATATGTTTGCCCGCCTCGGCGGCCCGGATCGCCCACTCCGCGTGCATCGGGTGCGGCGTCGAAATGTAGACCGCCTCCACTTCGCGGTCGGCCAGCAGCGCTTCGTAGCCCGCATGGCAGCGCCCGATGCCGAACTCCTTTCCAAAGGCCGTCGCCGCCGCCGCGGTGCGGCTTCCCACGGCGACCAAACGTCCCGTCTTCGATTTCGACAGGTCCCGGGCAAACGTGTGCGCGATGCGCCCCGTGCCGAGGATTCCCCAAGCGAGTTTGGATTTCATAAAAACGAAAGGCGCGAGGCGATCACCTCATGCTCAGCACGGCGAAAAGCCGCTGCCCCTCGCGGATCACCTGCACCAACGCCCGCGACCCCGACGGCAATGCGCTGATCGCATCCTCGCAATCCTTCGCGTTGCGAATCGCCTGGCGGTTGATCCCCACGATAACATCCCCCTCCCGGAGCCCGGCGCGCGCGGCGCGCCCTCGCGGCGTCACCTGCGCAACGAGCGCCCCTTGAAAATTCGCCGGGAGCCCGAGATCCCGCGCCGCCGAGGGATTCAGCGCGACGACCTGCATCCCCATCGCTTCCTCCGCCAGCGCCTGGGAAGGCGCGGCGGCGAGCTTGACGCGAAATACCTTCTCTTGGCGCTCCCGCAAAACGGCGACCTCCACCTCCTGCCCCACCGGCGTCGTCTTGATCAGGCTCGAAAGCCGCCGCGCGTCGTCCACTTCGCTCCCCGCGTAACGGAGAATCACGTCGCGCGCCTGCAGCCCGGCGCGCGCGGCCGGCGACCCCGCTTCAACGTGAGCGACCAGCACGCCCTTCCCAGGCCCGACGCCGAGCACGCCCGCAATCTCGGGCGTCATCTCCTGGATGTGCAGCCCGAGATACCCGCGGCGGATCTTCCCCTCGGTGAGCAGGCCCTTCATGATGGAACGCGCCATGTTGATCGGAATCGCAAAACCGATGCCTTGATAGCCCCCCGATCGGCTCAGGATCGCGGTATTCACGCCGATCACGCGCCCTTCGAGATCCACGAGCGGACCGCCGCTGTTCCCGGGATTGATCGCCGCGTCCGTCTGAATGAAATCCGCGTAATCCGCGATGCCGACTTCCGAACGCCCCTTCGCGCTGATGATCCCCGCCGTCACGCTCTGCTCCAGACCGAACGGATTCCCCACCGCCACCACCCAATCCCCGACGCGCGCCTTCTCCGAATCGCCCAGCGCGGCGGGCGCCAGATGCTCTTTCGTTTCCACCTTCAGAATCGCGAGATCCACCTGCGCGTCGGCGCCGATCACCTTCGCGGTCAGCTTTCGTCCATCGGCTAGTTTCACGGTGATCGTGTCCGCCCCCTCGATCACGTGATGGTTGGTGAGGATATACCCGCCCTCAACGACGATGCCCGACCCCATCCCGCGAGGCACCTCGCGGCGCTCGAACCGAGAGGGCCGCCCGCGATAAAGATCGTAAGGGTTCACCAAGATCGCCTCGTTCGCGGTGCTGACGCTCACCACCGACGGCTTCACGCGCTCCGCGATCCGCGCGAACTCGTCGCTCAACGACTGAAGCGTCGATGAAGCCGCGGCCGACGCAAGAGCCGCCGCCGCGAGGAAAAGGAAGACCGAAGGCATGAGGGATCGGCGCATCGTCGTCGACGTGAGACGCCCATTTTGGCACAGACGGACGCCCTGTCAAAGCAACAGCATCGCATCGCCGTAGCTGTAGAAGCGATACCCCTCGCGTACCGCTTCCACATAGGCCGCGCGCACACGCGCCGCGCCGCCCAAGGCGTAAACGAGCGCGAGCAAGGTGCTCCGCGGCAGATGAAAATTCGTCAGCAACCCGTCCACCACACGAAAGGAGAAGGGCGGACAGATCAGCAGATCCGTCGCGCCCGAACAGGGCGTCACCTCTCCACGCTCCCGCGCGCAGTGTTCCAACGCGCGAACCACGGTGGTCCCCACCGCCACCACGCGCCCCCCCGAAGCCCGCGCCTTTCGAACCATCTCCGCGCAGTCGGCGCCGATCTCGAACTCCTCCGCCATCAGACGGTGCTCCTCCACGCGCGCGCTTCGAACCGGCAGAAAGGTGCCCGGCCCCACGCGCAAAAAAAGGCGGGCGATTCCGATTCCCCGCTCCGCCAACTCCGTCAGCATCCCTTCCGAGAAGTGCAATCCCGCCGTCGGCGCGGCGACCGCGCCTTCGCGGTCGGCGAACACCGTTTGGTATCGCGCGCGGTCCTCCGGCGCATCCGAGCGTTCCGCGCGCTTCTTGAGGATGTAAGGGGGCAACGGCATGCGCCCTTCGCGCGCCAACAGGCCGATCCATCCTCCCTCCCGCTCCTCCAGGAGCACTCCCCATGATCCGTCCGACCGCCTTGCCTCGACCAGAATCGCGGCGCCCCCTTCGCTCCGAAGGCGCGCCCCCGCCTTCAGCGGCCGCCGCGAACCGGCCAGCGCCCGACAGACGCGGCCCGTTCCCGCGTCAAGCACGAGCAACTCCACCGGCGTTCCCTCCGGTTTTTGTCGGGCGCGCACGCGCGCGGCGGTGACTCGCGCCGTGTTCACCACGAGAAGATCGCCCGGACGCAGGAGTGCGCCCAGGTCTCGGAAGCGTGCGTGCGCGATCCGCCCTCCGCCGCGTTCAACATGAAGCAGGCGGCTGCCGTCGCGCGGCTCGCACGGATGCGCGGCGATCAAGCGGGAAGGGAGATCGAACTCGAGTTCTTCAAGGCGCATAAAGACGCGGAGAAAAGAAAAGGCCCCGACCCGCCTTTGGGGCGGGTCGGGGCGAAACCCCGGCAACAACCTACTCTCGCGGAAGCTCAACAACCACTACCATCGGTAATGTTGCGTTTGACGGCCGTGTTCGGAATGGGAACGGGTCGGTCCACAACTGCTGGTCACCGGGAAAGGTGAGCCGATCCGACCTCGCACAACGCGCGGGGTCGGAGGGGCAACTGCAACAAGCGCCGGGCGGATACCGGCAGGGCGAGATCGGGTTTTTCAGATCAAGCCTCACGGCAAATTAGTACCGGTCAGCTGAACGCCTCGCGACGCTTGCACTTCCGGCCTATCGAGCCCGTAATCTTCGGGCTGCCTTCAGCCCCGGATCGCTCCGAGGAGGGAGATCTCATCTTGGGATCGGCTTGGCGCTTAGATGCTTTCAGCGCTTATCCATTCCCGACATAGCTACTCTGCTTTGCCCCTGACGGGACAACAGAAACACCAGAGGTCGGTCGCTTCCGGTCCTCTCGTACTAGGAAGCGAACCCCTCAAATCTCCTGCGCCCACGGCGGATAAGGACCGAACTGTCTCACGACGTTCTGAACCCAGCTCGCGTACCGCTTTAACCGGCGAACAGCCGGACCCTTGGGACCTTCTCCAGCCCCAGGA
>JABWAM010000139.1 GCA_013360985.1 Verrucomicrobiia bacterium
GCGCGCGCGCGCCGAACTCGACGCCGCCAATCGCCGGGATCAGGCGGAACTGCGACGGGAACACGCCGGACGCCGCGCGATCGCGAAGCTCCTCCCGATCGGCGAGGCGCGCGCGCGCGCGTTCCCCACCGACTGGACGAGCTACGCCCCGCCGCGCCCCGCGTTTCTCGGCGTCCGCGCGATCCCGGAGATCCCGCTCTCCGACCTGGCGGAGATCGTGGATTGGTCGCCCCTCTTTCACGCCTGGGAAATCCGCGGGCGCTACCCCAAGCTCCTCGAAGACCCCAAGGTCGGCGAACGCGCCCGCGAGCTTTACGGCGACGCGCGCCAACTCCTCGACCGCATCGCGCGGGAAAAACGGCTGACCGCCCGCGGGGTGTACGGCTTCTTTCCCGCCGCCGCTGCGGGCGACGACCTCGAGGTCTTCGCCGACGACGCGCGACAGTCTCCGCTCGCCATGATTCACACCCTGCGCGAGCAGGCCGCGAAACCCGAAGGGCAATTTTGCCGCGCGCTGGCCGATTACGTCGCGCCGCGCGCGAGCGGCGTTCCGGATTGGATCGGGTTCTTCGCAGTGACCGCCGGCCACGGCATGGAGGAGCTCACCGCCCTCTTTCGCGGCGAGCACGACGATTACCGCGCGATCATGGCCCAGGCGCTGGGCGACCGTCTCGCGGAGGCCTTCGCGGAATGGATCCATCGCCAGGCGCGCCGGGACTGGGGCTTCGGCGCGGCGGAGAACCTCTCGACCGACGATCTCATCCACGAGAAATATCGCGGGATTCGACCCGCGCCCGGCTATCCCGCCTGTCCCGATCACACGGAAAAACCGAAGATCTTCCGCCTCCTCGGCGTCACGGAACACGCGGGCATCCGCCTCACCGAAAGCATGGCGATGTGGCCCGCGAGCTCCGTCTGCGGAATGATCTTCTCCCATCCGAAGGCCAAGTATTTCTCCGTCGGCCGCATCGGGCGCGACCAGATGCTCGATTACCACCGCCGCAAAGGGGTGGACCTCAAGGTCGCCGAACGCTGGCTCCGCGCGAACCTCAACTACGATCCCGACGAAGGATAACCGCTCTCCAAACGCCAAAAGAACCCAAACGGGGTTGAATGGCGAGGAGTTTGCGCTTTGAATCGGGCCCATGAGCAAGGCCTGTTTGAGCGGTCAGGAACGCATGAGCCGGGCCTTCAACCGTCGGGATCACGACCGCGTTCCCCGGTACGAAACGTTCTGGGGAGAAACCCTTACGCGCTGGCAAAACGAGGGCCTGCTCGGCGACGCAAACTCCGCGCTCGATCTTCTCGGCGCCGACCTGCACGGGCTTTGCTGGGCGTGGCCCCAGGCGTTCGGCAACGACTTTCGCGAGTTCGTCCGTCAGGATCAGGAAACCAAGGTGTTCCGCAACGGCAACGGCGCCCTGCTCCGTTACTGACGCGACCGGTCAGGGACGCCCGAGCATCTCGGCTTCGACTGCGACTCGCGCGCGAAATGGGAAAAGGTCTATAAACCCGCTTTTCTTGAACGCGGGCTGCAACTGGATCCCGAAGCCGCAAAACGACAATACGCGCGCGCTCGAACCAAGGGGCGCTGGGCCTACCTCGCGGGCGTCGAGAGTTTCGAGTGCGCCCGATCCCTCATGGGCGACGCGATCACCATGGTCGCCATGGCGGAAGATCCCGAATGGGTGCGGGATGTTTCCGAAACGTTCACCACCGTGCTCCTGCGCAACCTCGATGCCGTCATGGCAACCGGCATCGAACCCGACGGCCTCTGGATCTACGGCGACATGGCGTTCAACCACGCCACCTTCTGCTCGCCCCGCATGTATCGGGAGCTCATCTGGCCCGACCACAAGCGGCTCGCCGATTGGGCGCACGCTCATCGGATGAAAATGATCTTTCATACCGACGGCAACGTGAACGCCGTCCTCGATCTCTATGCGGACGCGGGCTTCGACGCGCTCCAGCCGCTCGAGGCGAAGGCGCGCATGGACCTCCGCACGCTCGGCCCGAAGTACGGCGACCGCCTCACCTTTTTCGGGAACGTGAACGTGATGGTGTTGATGACCAACGACCGGGCGAAGATCGAGGCCGAGGTCCGCGCCAAGCTCGCCGCCGGTATGGCCACGAAAAGCTACCTCTACCATTCCGATCATTCGGTCCCGCCCCAGGTAAGTTGGGAGACCTACCAGTTCCTCATCCGCGTGCTCGATCAGTACGGACGCTACGACTGATCCGACCGTCGCGCACCATACACAAAGATCAAGGAGGACCCCAAATCCCCGCGTAAGGCGTGGGGGGAGTCCATCCTTGGTCGAGGAACATGCGACGCCCTCGCAACATTTTGGGCTCAAGCCGCGCCCGCGGCGCCCTCCCTCGCTTCGCGACCGAGCGGATTTTTCCCAAGCACGGACGGGGGAAAGGGAGGGCGAGGCCGCCGGCCGAGCCGTCGCACCCCTCGTGTGGAGAGTCTGGAATCTCGACACGACCCACCCCTCCGATCCTCCATGGATGATGAGGAGGGTTGCTCTCTGAAATCGAGCGGATCCGTGGATTTGGGAGGACGCTTCAGCCTTTCGTTTCCCGCGCCCTGGCCTCCATCGGGGCGGAAGGACCGCGGTGATGGATGTAGCCCGGTGGATGCGACCTCCAGCGCGCGTCCACTGAAGGCGTCAGCGACGCGAACGGGTCGGCCGTCCGATCCAAATGATCGCGCAACAGGCGGCGATGCCGTTCCAACGTCTCGCGCGCAGAAGGTTCGGCGACGAGGGTCCTCGTCTCACCGGGGTCTTCGCGCAGATCGTACAACTCCTCGCCCTGCTCCTCACGATAGCAGGTGTACTTGAAACGTTGGGTGCGCAACATCCGCCCCGGCTCCACCGTGACGCCCCATTCCGTGTGCCATTCCGCGACCACCGCTTCGTGGGGATCGCCGTCCGGCGGACGCTTCAACCACGGGACGAGGCTGCGCCCCCAAAGACCCTCGGGCGGCGCGACGCCGGCCATCTCGCAGATCGTCGGCAGGAGATCCAGCAGCGACACCAACCCGTCCACCGGCCGCCCGACGGGCCCGGCGATCCCCGGCCCCGCCATGATCAGCGGCACGCGGGTGGTCTCGTCGTAGAAACTCACCTGTTTCGTGACGAGGCCGCGTCCCCCCATGCCGTCGCCGTGGTCGGCGAAGAAAATGACGATCGTGTCGCGCCCCGCGGGCGTCGAGGACAACGCGTCGAGGATCTTCCCGATTTCGGCGTCCACGCGGCCGACGTAATGATGGTAAGCGGCGAGATAGTGGCGATAGTTCGCCTCGTTCCAGCCGGCCGCCTGGGCCTGGCGATTATGGGAACAGCAGATGTACTGGATGGGCCGCGGAAGCCGCGTGAAGTCGGCGACGCGGAAATTCTCGGGCAACGGCGGGAGCGCGCCGGGAATCGGCGGATCCTCATGCGGACCGGCGAAGGCGCCCACGTACGGACAAATGTCGTGCGGATTGTTCAGGTCGGCGACCGCGAGAAAAGGCGTCAGGGGACCGCCCCGCAGATAGGCCATCACGCGCTCGGTCGTGTCCCGGTCGCGCTGCGTTCCATGACCGACCGGCCATGGACCGACCTGCGCGACCGGCAACTCCCCTCCCTTTTCGAGGCGGAATCCCCTGAGGCTTCCAGCGTCGTGTTCTTTCCCGAAGTGCACGGCGTCGTAACCGGCGCGCGACATCAATTCGCCCAGCGTCGGCAGATCCGCCGATACAGGCGGCGCCGGATGCTTCCATCCGTTCGACAACACACCGGTCGTGTGGGGAAACCGTCCGGTCCAGAACGCCGCCCGCGCCGGCTGACAAAGAGGGCACGGGGTATAACTATTCGTGAACCGCACCCCGCGCGCGGCCAATTGGTTGAGGCGCGGCGTCGAACCTTGGGGATTCCCGTAGGCGCCCAGCGCGCGTTGGGACAGTTGATCGGCAACGATCAGCAGGAAGTTCGGCTTCTTCAAATGGGCCAGAAGCAAAGGGTGCGAAACTCCCGAAACGCCTCCGCGGCGAGACGGAGAACCTCCTCTCTCGTGAGCGGAGCTTGAGTTGGGGTCTGATCTCCCATGCGCCCAGCCTAGCAATTGGCGCCCCTCTGCCGCAACACCGCCATGGCGGGCCACGGAGGGGCAATTCTGACCGCTGATGACGACGGCCTCCTCGAACGCGTCCGCAAGCCGGCGCCCGCGCGCTCCTCCGCGGAGGATGCGCGTCCACCGGGCTCTCTGCGGAGAGCCGGGACATCCGGACTGCCCAAATCCACGGATCTGCTCCATTCCGGGATTCCAGACTCCCACAAGAAGGGGCGCGACGGCTCGGCCGGCGGCCTCGCCCTCCCTTTCCACCGTCCGTGCTTGGGGAAAATCCGCTCGGTCGCGAGGCGAGGGAGGGCGTCGCCGCGGCCGCGGCTTGAGTCCAAAACGTTGCGAGGGCGTCGCCTGTTCCTCGACCGAGAATGGACTCCTCCACGCCTGACGCGGGGATTTGGGGGCTGGCATGCGCCGTTCTGTTATGCCATTTTCCAACGATCGCGCCCGTAGCTCAGATGGATAGAGCATCGGTTTTCTAAACCGGCGGTCGGGTGTTCGATCCACCCCGGGCGCGCCATTTCATTCCGTCCACAGATCCTTCATGGAACGGGACGCGGGCCGGAGACCGCGGGATAGACGCAGACGTTTGTGTCGATCAAATATCCGCTCTGGGAGTAGGCGTCTGAAAACCAGATGTTGCGATGCACGGCCACCACGCGCGCATGGCCGTCCACGAAGATGCCGGGGGCGCCGGCCCGATGCACCCCCAGGGAGACATCGGCCCGGCTGCCGGACGCCGCGCCGAAGTAAGAAAACCACGCGGGCGGCACTCCCGAACAGAGAAACTGCAGAGTCTCCGAAGGCCGCGGCACTTGGCCAGCCTTCAGATTCATGGCGTAATAGGTTCCGGGATCGTCGCCGAGACAAATGTTGACGGCGTAATCGGAACTCAGGTTCGTCAGAGTCTGCGCGGGACAATGCAAGATCGTGTTCTTTTTGAATTCGTAGGGCGCGTTGCTATAGTTGTTCCAAGTTTTCCCTCTCCAAGAGTAAGAGAAGTCCGGGTAGCCCGGGCATTGTTTGAGGTAGCTCATGACGAAATCCATCCAAGACCCGATAATGGACGTCTGATTCTGGTTTCGGATCCGGGCCGGCATAAAGCTGGTGTTGTAATCCTCTTCGTACAGACGGGCGCACACCCCGATCTGACGGAGATGATTGATGCATTGAACGGTCCTCGCCGAATCCCTCGCCCCCTTCAGGGACGGCATCAGCAACGCCGCCAGGATGGCGAGGATCGCGATAACCACCAGCAACTCGATCAGAGTGAAGGCGATGATGTTTTCCGATGAGCCCAACCGCACGATCCCGCGAGCGAATCTCAATCTCGGGGACCACGACAAAAACCTTCGACGCCGCGACGCTTCGGAAGCCTGATCCGGAGAAGATCGCGCCGCATGTCGAAAGAGGAGGCGCATCGCATCACGATCTCGGCGGCGCGAAGACGGAGGAGCGACTACGGACTCGCCTCCAGTCCAAAGGCCTTGAACAACTCCGCAATCCCTTCTTCACGGCCGGTCTGGCCATGCTTCGGATCAAGGACGCGCGACAGCAGGTTTTCATCGGAAATCTTGAAGGGAGTCGGAGACAGCGAAGCCCATTTGCCGAAGCCGCCCGAACCCCACGCTAGGAGGGGCGCGCCGAGCGCCATATTCTGATGGTTGATCATGAAATCCTGCAGAACGAGGCGATGGAGATCCAGCAAACGGCGCGCCCGGACGCGATCCAGCCCCGCCTCGCCGGCCTTGGCGCGACGCGCCAGGTCGTCGAGTGTTTCGGCCAGCTCTGTGTAATTGAGACCCATCCGCAGAAAGGCGATCCGGTCGCGGATCTGGGCGTCGCCGGCAGCCGCCGCCTCGGCGGCCCGAAGGCATCCGCGCAACTCGGCGACAACCTCGGGCGTGTAGCGATAGTCTTCGGCCGTCTCGTGGGCGATCTTGACTCCGAGACGAGAAATCTCCTCCACGCGTTGCCAGTACTTCCGGATCGGCGCCGCCGCCGCGCCGAATCCCCGCCGCGCATAGTCTTCGAGGAGATTTTCCATCGTCAAACGCGGATTCCAGTTGAGGCGCGCCGCCGCGTAGTAGCTCAGGCCCGCGGTGATCCAGTTCTGCTGGATGGAATCGAAATCCGTCTGACGCAGACCAACCTCGGAGAAACCGTTCATGGCCTTGGCGATCGGACCGACAAAGGACTTCAGCTTGCCGTCGCGACGGTTGAAAAGCAGAACGTTCGGCCGCCAGTAGGCCTGCCGCAAACCGGCCGCATCGGTTTTGAGATCTTCGACAAAACCAACTTCGGCGCGACCGATTTCACCGAGCACATCAATTACAAACGGGCGATCGAGGGGGAACTGGAGCGCAGCTTGCGCACTATTCAGGCCATTGAACAGGCTCGCGTGCATGTCACCTTCGCGAAGAACTCCGTCTTCCTCGAGAACAAGGAACCGGCGAAGGGCAGCGTGATGGTGAAGCTGCGGCCGGGCGCGACGATGGACCCGAAGCAATCGGCCGCCATCGCGCATCTGGTGGCCAGCGCGGTGGAGGGGCTGCGGCCGGATCAGGTATCGATTATCGACATGCGCGGCAACCTGCTCAGCCGCCCCA
>JABWAM010000140.1 GCA_013360985.1 Verrucomicrobiia bacterium
CTCTCATCCACGCCGTCGCCGCCGCAATGCGTCGCCGCGCGCCGGTCGCGCTCCGCGTCAATCCCGACGTAGACGCCGCCACGCACGCGAAGATCACCACGGGGACCTATGCGAACAAGTTCGGCATCCCGTGGGAATGGGCGCTGGCGATCTACGAATCCGCCGCGCGCCTCCCCTGGCTCGATCTCGTCGGCGTTCAGATGCACATCGGCTCCCAGATTACCACGGTGGGCCCGTTCGTGCGGGCCGTGCGCCGCTTGCTCCCCCTTGTTCGCGCGCTGCGGGACCGATTCCGGATCGGCTACTTCTCGATTGGCGGCGGGATCGGCATCGTCTACCGTCCCGCGCTCGAAAGCGGATCGTCGCGCTGGTGGCGCGCGGGCGCCCTCCGGCGCGGCGCGCGCCCGCTCACGCTCGAGATCTATGCCCGCGCGCTCATGCCCCTCCTCCGTCCGCTCGGGATGCGCATCCTCCTTGAACCGGGCCGCGTCATCGTCGGAAACGCGGGCGTTCTGCTCACGCGCGTCGAGTATCTCAAATTCACGGGACGCAAGAACTTCGTGATCGTGGACGCCGCGATGAACGACCTCGTCCGCCCTGCGTTTTACGATTCCTACCATCAGGTCGTGCCGCTCCGGGCGCGCGCGGGCAGCGGAGAAATGACGGCCGATATTGTGGGACCGATCTGCGAATCGGGAGACTTCCTCGCGAAAGACCGCGCGCTGCCGCCGCTGGTCGAGGGCGACCTGCTCGCCGTGATGAGCGCGGGGGCTTACGGGTTTTCCATGGCCTCGAACTACAACAGCCGCCCGCGGCCCGCGGAAATTCTCGTTTGCGGAAAGTCCGCCCGCCTTGCGCGGCGGCGCGAAACCTTGGCCGATCTCGTCCGAGGAGAGACGCAAGGATCGCGCGCGACGGCGGAGCAAGGTTGACGCTCCGCGAAAAGCTCTGCTAGTTTGACGTTCGCATGAAGCGCGCGCGATGGTTGGCGGCGGTCGCCCTGCTCACGACGGCGGTGTTTGTTCCCGCCGACGCGCAGGACAAAATTTTTCGCGTCACGGGAGGCGATCCGATCGTCGGAACCATCGAGCGCGTGGACGACGCCAAGGTTTACGTCTCCCTCAAGGCGGGCTCCACCAGCATCAATCGCGCCCAGGTGGCTCATGTCGAAGTGCCGCGTCCCGCGGCGCTGGACGAAGCCGCGGCGGCAGCCGAAAAAGGGCGCGCCGCCGACGCGGTCAAGGCCCTCGATCCGATCGTCCAAAAATACCGCGGCCTTCCCCAAGATTGGATCGAGGAGGCGACCGTGCGGCTCGCGGAGGCGGCCGCCGCCGCCGGCAACTTCGCCAAGACGCGCGCCGTCTGCGCCGATTTCCACAAGTTCTATCCGAAGAGCCGCTTCGCCGAGGGCGTTCGCGCGAGCGAAGCCGAGGCGCTCTACGCCGAGAAGAAGACGGACGACGCGCTCAAGCTTTTCGAAGCAATTGTGGCGGCCCGCGAAAAGGAGCTCGTCCCCTCCGACGAGGAAGCGCGCGTCCTCGGACACGTCTGCCTGCGCATCGGCCAGATTTACGCCGCGAAGAAGCAGTGGGAAAAGGCTCTCGATCACCTGTTGCGCGTCTCCGTCATCTACCGTCAGAATCCCGGAACGACGGCCGAAGCGCTCTTGGAGAGCGCGGGCGTCTACGAAGCCATGAAAAATCCCGCCGACGCGCGCTCGCATCTCGAGGAACTCCTCCAGGATTTTCCCGATTCCGCGCTGGCCGCGAAGGCCCGCCAGAAACTCAAATCTCTTCCTGTTCCTGAAACCGCCGAACCCGGTAAGACCTGATGAAAAACCACTCCTCCTCCCTCCCATCCCTCCACCATTCCTCCCTCGTGTCGGCCTTGGCCCTCCTCGCCTTTCTCGCTTTCGCGAGTTTCGGCCTCGCCCAAGAAGCCGCCGCGCCCGCCGCGGCGGCGGGCGGCGCTCCGCCCGCAGAAATTCAGCATGCGCGCACCCTCTGGGACGTCATCCGCGAGGGCGGCTGGATCATGGTTCCCCTCGCGTTCATCTCGATGTGGTGCCTCGCTCTGATCATCGAGTGCGCCATCCGGATCCGTTTGCCGAACTTCGCCCCCGCGGACATCATCCGCCAGCTCAAGGAGGCCTTCGGCGAGGAGAACTATCAGCAGGCATGGCGCGTCTGCAAGGCGAAGTCCACCTTCCTCACCAACGTTTTGCGCACCGGCCTCGAACGCATCGGCCGCGGCCGCACCGCGTGCGAGACGGCCATTGCCGACCACAGCCTCAAGGAGAGCATGATCTATCGCACGAAGGTCTCCTACCTCTCCTCGATCGGGGTGGTGTCCCCCATGGTGGGTCTCCTCGGCACCGTCACGGGTATGATCAAGGCCTTCCACACCCTCGGCTCCGGCGGCATCGGCGATCCCTCGAAACTCGCCGCGGCCATCGGCGAAGTGCTCGTCGCCACTGCCACCGGTCTCTTGGTCGCCATCCCCGCCTTCTTTCTCTACTACTTCTTCCGCAACCGCCTCCAGTCCGTCGTCGTTTTGGCGGAGGACGTGATCAATCAGCTCATGGTGGACGTGAAGTACGACGAGCTCCAGGGGATCAAAGTGGGCGAATCGCTCGAAGCTGAATTGGCCGGCGGCGCGCCGGTCGCCCCCGTCGCGGCCGCCGCTCCCGCCGACCTGAGCAAACGCGTGAGCCAGGCGGTCAGCGGCGTCACCGTGAACTGCCCGCAGTGCAACGCCCCCATCGTTGCCGGCGCCCCGAAGTGCGCCTCCTGCGGCAGCGAACTCCAGTGGAGTTGAGGAAACGACGAAAGGCCGTCCTTCCGCTGCCCCGCCCCTTCGCGTGTTCCGCTGATCCTTCACGCTCCTCATGGCCATCAAGCGAGCCAGCCAAAGCGCTTTTCCGGAGGAGGAACCGGAGTTTCAAGTGGCCCCGATGATTGACGTGCTCCTGGTGCTCATGACCTTTTTCATGAGCATCACCTCCACGGAAATTCTTCGCACGAAGACCAAGCTCGATCTGGAACTCCCCGTCGCCACGGAAAGCAAACCGAAGGACACCGCTCCCCGCGAGATCGTGATCAACGCGACTTGGTCCGCTCCGCGCAAGGAGGGCTTTCTCGAGGTCGAGGAAAACGTCTTCGAAGTCGAGCAGCTCCCCTCGGTCATCGAACGGCGACGCGGCAAAAACGAGGCCTTTTTCCGCGCCGTGATTCGCGCCGACGGCAGCGTTCCCTACTCCTTTCTTCAGCAAGTCCTCGCGGCGTGCGCGAACGCCGGCGTGGACAACATCACCTTCTCGGTCCTCTCCCAGGAAGCCCCGAAAGGCTACGCCAAACCCCCGCGCTGACGCGCTGTTCATTCTTCAACTCGATTTCATCTTATGGCCGGCGGCGGTGAAAAATCGGACGGAGACGTGGGATTCCAGATCGCTCCGATGATCGATCTGATCCTCGTGCTCATGGTTTTTTTCATGACCACCGTCGCGTTGAAGCAGGTCGAAAACGAACTCGGGATCACTCTGCCGGGACAATCCGCCGCGATGGCCAACACGCAGGTCGCCAAGGTGGACCTGCGGATCGGCATCGATCTCGACGGGTCGATCAGCCTGAACGACGCGCCGATCGGCGCCCCCAACGACAAAGACCTCCTTCAACTCCGTTCTCGGCTGAAAGAGCAGGTGGACCTCTTCGGCGACAAGATCCCCGTGACGATCGTTCCGCAGTCCGAGGTGCCTCATCGCCGCATCGTGGATGTTCTCAACGCCTGCTCCGCGACCAAGATCAAAAATATTTCCTTCGGGGGAACGTGACATGGCGGACAACGATTTCGATCCGATTTACGACGCCTCGCCGAAGGCGCGCATGATCCGCTTCGCGCGGCGCGTCATCAATACGCGCTATCTGTTCATCGCGCTCCTCATTCACGTCATCGGGTTGGCCATCCTCGGCGGCAAGGTGATCTTCGAGGCGGTCGCCGCGAAAGGACTTTTCGAAAGCGAAGGCGACATCTACGTCGCCGGCCCGCCCAGCGGCGCGCCTCCGCCGCCTCCGCCGCCTCCCTCCGGCGAACAAGCCGTGGACATCAAGGTCCAGCGGCCGACGCAGATCGCCACCGTGATCTCCACGCCCAAGGTCTCGGCGGAGTTCAATCTTCCGCCGCCCCAGGTGCCGATGATCATGAATCAGGCGCTCGAGATCAAGGTCGACGAGGGCGCGCGGGAGCGCCTCGGCAAAGCCGAGGCCGCCCGGTGGGGTCAGGTTAGGGCCTTTCACGAAGCCGGCGTCGAGGGCGCGGGCGGTAAACGCGGCGCCACCGGTTCGAAACGCTCGACCGTCGCCAAGTTCACCTGTTACGTCGTGGAATACGCGGGAGGCGATTGGGATTCCAACTTCGGCGTGACCGACGGCGCCCGATGGTACGGCAACTGCATCTACAACCTAATGCTTCAGATCGGTCGCTGGACCAGCGGCCGCGTCAAGGCCAATTTGCTTCCGCATTCGCTGAAGCTCTCCGATTCCGAGTGGCTCGAGAAGATCAAGCCGCCCTTCGTCTTCATGACGGGCCACAAGGATTTTCGCCTCACCGACAAGGAGGTCGAGAACCTCCGCGAGTACCTGATGCTCGGCGGCGCGCTCTGGGTGGACAACAGCCTCCCAGGCCGGCGGAGCCGGTTCGACATCGCCCTGCGCCGCGAGATGAAAAAGGTGTTGCCCGAGCGCGATTTCGAGCCGATCGCGCCCAGCCACCCGCTCTTCTCGAGCTATTTCAACTTTCCCGCGCCGCCGCCGGGAATGAACTTTTACGACGAACCCGTGGAAGTGGTCAAGATCGGCGGCGAAGTGGCGGTGATCTATACCCTCAATGCGTACAGCGATCTCTGGGAGACTGGATTGGACGAAAAGAACGAGGTGGATACCCAACGCGATTGGAACAAGAAGAATCAAAATTGGTACTATCGCTGGGGGCCGCACTATCAGCGCAGCGGCTACCAACAAGGGATCTTCTTCCGGAACAACACCCGGGACAGCGTGGTGAAGGCCTACGAATTCGGCATCAACATCACCATCTACCTGCTCACCCGCTTTCAAGAGAAGTTCATGACTCTTCCGAGAGGAGCAGGCTGATCCCGCCTCCTCTTCCCGCGCAATGAGAGTCTCCTCCCGATTTTTCCTCTGGACCCTCTTGTGGGGAATCGTCCTGGGCGCGATGTGGTTCGGCGCGCGCGCGGCGGGGCGCGCCTTCGACGAGTACATGCTGGCGGGAGACGCTCCCGTGGCGACGGCGCTCGCGGTCTTGCCCGCCGGCGCAGACGGATTCGTTTTCGAGCCCGACCTCGTCGCGCGTTGGCGGCTCTTTCGCCGATGGAAGCTGGACGCCTCGCTCCAGGAATACGCGTTTCTGCGCCCGTTTCTCGAAACGTGGGGGCTTGCGCAGCCGAAGGTCAGCCCTTTCGAGCGATTCCTCCTGGCTTTCTGGCCGAAAAATCTCGCGGCGGCGTGGTCTACCGATGCCTCGACGGTTTGGCTCGCGGCGCCGGTCGGCAACCGCTGGGAAACCGCCCGATGGTTGATCGGCCTTTTCTTTTCGGCGGGGTTGCGGTCCGAGTCGTGGCGCGTCCAGCGCGACGGAAGTCGATGGTGGATCGACGTCGAGGATCCGCGCTTTGTGCCGGAGGGATCCCACGCGCAACTGGCCTTCGTGCGCGGCGTCGCTGTGCTCGCGATCGGCCCGAAGGGCGCGTCCCCCCTCGCGCCGATCTTCGCGGCGAACGGGTTTGGCATCGCCCACGGGCCGGAGGCCGCCGCGGTCTTAGGAGGCGACCCGAAGCCGGAGGATGGTTTAGCCGGCCTCGTCTGGATCAAACGCCCGGGTCACGCCCCTCACGCAGTCACCTGGCGCATCATCCCAGAGGAGTCCAATGGACAGCCCGCCGCCTTTGTTTTCGATCTTCGGATTCCTTCCTGCCGAACGACCGTCGCCTCCGCCGAGGCGCCCGACGCCGCGCGCCTCGGCGCCCTCGCTCAAGCGGATGATTTCGTCGACCTGGTGGGTTCGCGCGCCGACCTCGGCGCGCTCCGCGATTTTGTCGCGGAAAACCTGCCGCGCGCGGCGGCCGCGCGCGTCAGTCGCCCTCTGCTCGAGGGGATTCCGGAGGCCTTTCGTCCGCTCTGGAAACCCGTGTTCGACAAGTTCGGCGACCAGATTTTCGTTGGCGTCGGCAATCCCGAACCTTCGCGGGATCGGAGGCGCTTCACTCTGCCGCGCCTTGTCTTGGCGACTCCCTTCGAAGACTCCGCGACCCTCCTCAACGCCGTCGAACAGACGATCCTGCGCTGCCATCGCGAGGGGAACTCCAATTGGGTGATTCGCAAGCGCTCCAGTTCCTCAGGCGATTTCTATCGCGTCTTGGGCGCCGACGCCTTCTGGACGCGCAACCTGGGGCTTCCGGGAACCCCGGTCTTCGGCTTCGCAAAGGGTCTGCTCCTCGTGGCGTCGGACTCGGGTTCGCTGGAGAACGCGATGGAACGCGTGGCCACCGAAGCGGCTGCCGGCGAGCCAATGCGCGGCGTGCGGGTGCGCGCCAGCCTCCCGCGCCTCGGAGGCGCTTTCCGGACGGGGCTCCTTGCCGCCGGCGCGCTCCTCGACGACGGCAACGCAGACCTGATCTCTG
>JABWAM010000141.1 GCA_013360985.1 Verrucomicrobiia bacterium
TGGAGAGTCTGAAATCTCGACACAACCCACCCCTCCGATCCTCCATGGATGATGATGAGGGTTGCTCTCTGAAAATCGAGCTTATCCGTGGATTTGGGCAACAGCTTCCTGTCCGGCATGTGGGCCAGATATTCCGCGACGCGGATGTTGGATGTTCCCAGGTCCAGCAGGTCTCCCTGATCGTGCGCGTCAACGCGGAGACATTGAAGCCCTTGCCGTAGTCGCGCGCCAATTCTTGCGACAGTGTCGCAAGAATCTCCGCCCCATATTCCGCGCGCTCGTTTTTCAGCACGTCGACGCGAATGCGGTGGCCGACGCGCCAGTAGAGCATGGTCAGCGTGGCATTGGCGGTCCGGGCGACATGCGTCCGTGCCTGCTCGATCAGGCCGCGCAGTTCGGAAAGCAGGTGGTCGCTCCCGTCGGCAGGGGGATGGGCGCGGGGTCATTCTTCATCGTCCGCGCCGCCCATGCGGTATTTGATGTCGTCGTTGATGATGAAATCCAACTCCTCCGAGCTCAACTTGTCGAAGACACTACTCCGCATAAGCAGGCGATGCCGTCTGTTCATAGATGCACTCGAGCGTTTTCAGCACCGTGTCGTAGAGACCGATGTCCTCGCCTTCGTGCTTGTTGATGCCGGTGTATCGCAGGCTGGCGTCCTCGTATCGTTTGAACTTGTACACGGCATCGTTCATCAACGCGCTGTTGAACACGCCGAGGCTGACAAGCAGTTCAAAGTCTTTCACCGTCAAGCCGGTCACTTTCCGGAACAACCCCGGCTCAAGTTGCGTGATGACATCTTTCAAGCACCGTTCACGGTAATCGGTCAGGTACATGAACACCGGCACGCGCGTGGCAAACTTGATCAGCTTCTCCTGGATTTGCTTGCGTTTGCCTTTCAGTTCCTTCTCCTGCTCCGTCAGTTCCCGCTTCTCCCGGTCCGTCAGCGGCTTGTCGTTCGCCTTCCGTTTGGCCTGGTTCACCGCGTTGGACTTGTTGATGATCGTCTCGATGTCGCGGTTCAGGCTGCGAAATCCCTCGATGCTCATCAACGCCTTCATCGCCGCCTCGTTGTTCATCAACCGCCGCAACGTGTCGTTGTCCACGTTCACCAGCAACGCGCTTTCCCAGCGCCGCGCCAGCAGCGTCGCCGTCGTGCCGCTCATCGCCATGTCGAGAATGCCCGCCGCGTCAATCCGTTTCATGGAACTGCCGTCGTACGCGAGCACGGGCAGGAAATGGATGAACTCCTCGACCTTCTTCTCCGGGTTCGACTCGTTCACGTTGAGCCGGCAACTGTAGTCGGCGATCTGACGCAACGCCCGGTCCGGCGCAAAGTCGAAGACGTAACATTCCTCCTTGAGGATTTGCTCCCGGTTCGGCGTCTCGCCGTCGGGATTGCGCAGCGTCCACGGATTCTGGACACGAAACGCCGCCTGGAAATACGTTTCCGGGCTCGACGAATTCCGCAGCATCAAAATCCCCGCCCACGGCCGCACGGTCACTCCCGTCGTCAATTTCATGCACGAGAGCGTGATCGTCTTGGTTCGGAGCGGATCGCCCATCGCTTCCAGCACGGGCGGCAACGCCTTGATGCCGATGCCCGCCCCGCCGCCCGCCGCCACGATCACCTTGTAATCGTGGTAAAAACTGTTGTGCCGTTTCGCCAGCAGATTGCGCATCGCGTGACACGACGCCACGCTCGGCAGAAACCAGAACGTGTGCGTCAACAGGCTCAGCAGCCGCGCGTCGGAAAACGGCATCGGCGGCTTTTGCGCGCCCAGCTTCAGGCTGTCCACCGTCGTTTCCAGGAACGCGCCCCGGATCAGGTCCAGCCACTTCTGCACTTCGTCTTCGAATCGGAACTTCGCGCCGGGTCCGATTCCCTCGGCGGAAAAGAACAGATTCAGGTCGAACTCGTTGAACTCGCCCTGCAGGGCAACCTCGCGGATCGCGTCCGGCAGTTGATACGTCAGCAACACCATTCTTGGCAGCGCGGCGTACGGATTGTTGTCGCCCGTCCATTCCTCCTTCGCCCGTTGTTCGTCGGAGTAGGTCCAGTTGAAAATCTGCTCCTCGATGAACTCGCCCGATGCGATGGCGCGGAACGGCGTGCCGGACAGATAGAGGTAGGCATCCGTGGTGATCGGCATGATCTCCTCGTCGCCCACCTCCATGCCGTCCCCCTCGGCGAAATTGAGTTCCTTCTGCTCCTCGCCCTCGAACAGATCCTTCGCGTTCTCCCGCCACGCGCCGTAATGATACTCGTCGAGGATCACGCAATCCCAGTTTGTCGTGTGAACCCACTCGTTCTTGGTCTTGATGCCGCCCGTGCTTCGGTTCCGGCCGAGATAATCCTGAAACGATCCGAAACAGACGAACGGTTTCTTCTTGTTCGCGTCCTCGTAGGAAAGCCCGTCCGGCGAGATGAACTGCCAGCCCTCGAAATCCACGTGCCGCCGCAAATCCTCCGCCCACGCGTTCTGCGCCGCCGGCTTGAAGGTGAGAACCAACACCCGCCGCCAGCCCATTTTCCGCGCGAGCTGATACGCAGCGAACGTCTTGCCGAATCGCATCTTGGCGTTCCAGAGGAAATGCGGCGGTTTCTGGTTGTTCCGTTTCTCCTTGCGCCACGAGGCGAAATGCGCGGCGGTCTTGTCCACCGCCGCCCGCTGCTCCGGGCGCATCGGGAAATCGAGATCGCGGTTTTCCTTGTTCAACTGTCCGGTTCGAACGGCGAGGATGGCCTCCCGGACTTGCTCGACGGCGCACCGGAACCACTCGCCCTCGGGATTGGCGATGCCTTTGATGCGCAGCATCCGGTGAACCTCGTGATCGGTGAACACCGTGCCGTCGTTGCGCATCGCCGGCTCCTCGAGAACAATCCGGTACGGCGGCGGACCGGGCTTGACCGTCGGATACTGCTGCGCCACGCGCGCCGGGACGCCGATCGTCGTGTAGCCGACCTTGAGCAACCCGGCGTATTGCGGATGCGTGTCTGCGTACGCGTAAATGGACGGCGTGAGCCTCGGTCGCGGCGGGAATAGGTCGTTACTCATCGCCGGTCTCCATGGGAGAGATAATCGAGTCAATGAACGTAATGTCGTCCATCGACAGACCAAAATGAGCGTATAATTTTTGGTCAGTCCAAAACTTCGATAAAGGCAACGCAGGGACAAACTGGAAGCGATCTTTTATCAGGTCTTGAGTATTCTTTCGGAGGCAGACTAAGAATCGGAAGAACTTGGTCCGCATATAAGCTGCCAGGTTTTCGGCTTCCTTCTTCGATTCACAACATCCCACGACAAGATAGGTTTCCGTACATGCACTTGGTGGAGCGGCGATGATTGGTTTACCCATGATCATCCTCGGGTATTCACGAGACTCACCGCCTTCTCCGTAGCCTCTGGAAGTCAACACTTTCCATTTTCCAATCATCTCAGTGCCAGCGGGAATCTCCGATTTTAGAATCTTTCCCCTCTCGCGAAAGGCGTAGAGCGTAACGTTGCCTTTTCCTGTTGGCTTCATGAACGTTCGAAGTCCGAACGGTTTTTGACGCGACACTTGCTCGCTGATTGGCGGATAACCCTTTTCCTGCACCTTCTGCAGGATCGCGATGCCTCTGTTGAATCGAACGAAGATGTCGAACTGATTCAGCGGACGAGTCATCGTATCTTCCATCCCGTTCATACAGGTTGTGACTCGGCACGGTCCGTTATGGTCATTTCCCCAAAGAAAGTAGCAAACGCCACCATTGACTTTGACGCCCGGAAATACGTCTGAGGCGATCGGATAATCCACGAGACGAGATAGACGAGTATCGTCCAACATCGCACTACGAAACTCGTCCAAGCCTTTTCCTCCAGCAAACCAGCGCGAAGGAATAATCATGGAGAGGAAGCGCGGATTTAGTTTTTTTGCCTGTTCCACAAAGAGCTGATAGATCGGAGAAGATCCCGTGCTTTCTCCTGCATCACTCAACTGATACGGCGGATTGCCGATGATGACGTCGAATTTCATTTTGAAAATCTCCTCTGGCTGTTTGACGTGGATAAATTCGTAGGCGTGCGATTCGAGGCTCTCTCCGCGTTCATATTCCGCCTCGCTCGCGCCACAAAAAGCGCACCGGCCGCCCTTCCACGTATGCGTGAGCGGTTTGAAGCGGATGTTGCCGGCTTCGTCGCCGAATTCCTCGCAGACGGAATACTTTCCGTTGGCCTTCTTCGAGCAATACAACGACCGACGCGCGAGCAGCGCCGTCAACTCCGTGATCGCAATGCCGAACACCTGATTCTTCAGGATGTGGTTGGACCGTTTCTGCACATCGGGAATCTCCGCCGCCAATCCCGCCATGAGCCGCCGCGTCATCTCGCGGAGGAACACGCCCGACTTGGTGAACGGATCACAAAAACGCGCGTTCGGATCGCGCCAGAGTTCCGGTGGAAGCAGATCCAACATCTCGTTCGCCAGCTTCGGCGGCGTGAATACCTCGTCGCTGCTCAAGTTCGCCAGGCACGTCAACACATCCGGGTTGTAATCGGCGTTCATGGACGGGCAAGCCTCAGAAAGTGGATGGGCGGATGGGTTTTCCGTTCCCGTGGTAGGAACGCGCGTTCTCCCAAGTCCGAGTACAACGGCGGCGCGGCAAACAGGTCCGGCGTTCCCTTTCCCGACGACTCACCGGGCAGCAGGTCCGAGAACGAAAATTCGCGCCGCTTGATCAGGCTGTTGTGAAACGGAAACGTCCACTCCGTGAACACGATGGGCTGACCGTTCCCGCCCACCGTTTTCAGCGTCAGCGCATCGCCATGAATGATATTACGGTCGAGGATGTACCGGGCCGCGGCGACGCACTCGGGTTTGGCCTTCTTCTTGAACCGCTGCGCGTAGGCGCATTCGAAAATCTCCGCAAGACGGTTCCGGCAGGCGACGACGTTGTCCGGGAGGATGTCAATTCCGTACAGGCTGGACACGGCCAGGACCGCGTGGCGTTCGTACTCCAACTGGCTCTTCCGATACCGCGATTCGACGACCCGGAGTTTTCGCCGAAGAATCTCGGCGAGAAAGTTCCCGTCGCCGCACGCCGGCTCGAGGAAACGCGAATCAATCCGCTCGGTCTCCTGCTGGACGAGATCGAGCATGGCGTTGACCTCGCGTTGGCCGGTCAACACTTCGCCGTGATCGGCCACGCGTTGCCGGGTGACCACCTGCCGCTCCGACGCGGCAGGCGGTTGTCGATGCCGGGTGGCGGCGGGCGAACGACCGTGCCCGGCCGGCGCGATGCCGGAGGCCGAAAAGAGATCGGCCTCGATTTTGGAAACAGGGGGAGACAAGGCTTCCTCGCTCGCGTGTGCGATTCAGCCCTGTCGGAGGATGGCTTCCGTGGAAGGATGAGTGCCTGCAAACGAAAGGGGCGTGACCTACTCACGCCCCAACTCAGGCACTGACATGCCTTCCAAGGAACGTTTTCAGACACGCCCTTGCGGGCGCGTCTTCAACGCCGTCCTTGGAGTGAATTTGTCAGTTTCGAGTTGGACAGCAGCCGAAGTTACGCAAAATGAATTTAGTTACTGGTTATGGTCCGTTCCTGATTCGTCCTTTCTGGATCGAACGGAGACTAGCGAAGACGCGACGCCGTGGCAAGAGCCGTCGGCCACTCTGCAGATTGTTCACATCATCGCGGAAAGCCGCGCAGATTGAAGTAGCCCACGCAGAAATCCGCGTGCTCAGACACCGCCAGCGTCTCCTACATGGCCGGCAGCAGGTCCTGCTCGATGTTGTCGAAGATGCGCGGCATGGAATCAGACGGGAAGTCTTGAGGCGACAACGAGCGCGCTCATCGGGCGAAGTGTAGCGGGAGGGGTCGTGGTTGGGAAGTCCTGCAGCATGATCGGTTGCCTTTCGTTCAATCAGCTTAGTCGCGATCTGAACCCATGCGGTGGACATCGGCGGTCCAAGGGAGCGTTGCGCCTGCCCAACGGAGCGAAGAGGGCCGGCGGACGCCCCAAATCCCCGCGTCAGGCGTGGGGGGAGTCCATCCTCGGCCGAGGAATAGGCGACGCCCTCGCAACAGTTTGGACTCCAGCCGCGGCTGCGGCGCCCTCCCTCGCTTCGCGACCGAGCGGATTTTTCCCAAGCACGGACGGTGGAAGGGTAGGGCGAGGCCGCCGGCCGAGCCGTCGCACCCTTCTCATGGGAAGTCGGAAATCTCGACATGATCCGCGGCCGAGCGGATTTTCTTCAAGCGTGGACCGCGGAAGGGAGGGCGAGGCCGCCGGCCGAGCCGTCGCACCCTTCGTATGGGAAGTCGGGAATCTCGACACAACCCGCCCCTCCGATCCTCCATGGATGATGAGGAGGGTTGCTCTCTGAAAATGGAGCGGATCCGTGGATTTGGGCTCTCCTTTATCGCAGGCTGGAAGGCAGTTGCCGGACGAGATCCTTGACGCGTTGCGCCGCGTCGCGGGAGCAGACGAGAGTGGCGTCTTCGGTCTCGACCACCACAAGGTCGCGCACGCCGACGAGGCCAATGGCGCGTTGCGCGCTGATCACGAGGCAGCCGCGGCTGTCCACGGCGAAGACGCGGCCGCGGCCGCAATTGCCGGATCGGTCGGCGGAGAAATGGTTGGCGAGCGCGCTCCACGAGCCGACGTCGTCCCAATCGAAGCGTCCTTCGGCGACGGCGAGA
>JABWAM010000142.1 GCA_013360985.1 Verrucomicrobiia bacterium
CCGCAAGGGCGCCTCCCTCAGGCGTCGAGCCGCCGGCGGGCGCCCCTTCCGCGGGTGCGCCCGCCGTACCATCGAGCTCGGCCATCGCCGCTTTGCGACTGAGGCGCACGCGCCCCCTCTCATCCACGCCGATGCATTTCACCGTCATTTCATCGCCCTCCCTGCAGATGTCTTCGACGCGTTCGACGTGCATATTGGCCAGTTCGGAGATGTGGACCATCCCGTCGCGGCCGGGCATGATCTCGACGAAGCAACCGAATTCGCGGATGGTCACCACGCGGCCCTTGTAGATCTTGCCAATTTCGACGTCGCCGGCGATCCCCTCGATCATCGCGATCGCGCGATCGATGGCTTCCTGACTGGAGCAATAGACCTTGACCTCGCCCGAGTCTTCGATGGCGATCTCGGCGCCGGTCTCGTCCTGAATCTTGCGGATGATCTTGCCGCCGGGCCCGATGACCGCCCCGATCTTCTCGGGGTTGATCTTCATGACCTTGATCTTGGGCGCGTGCGGGGAAATCTGCGCACGCGGCGCGTCGATGACGCCCTGCATCATGTCGAGGATGAGCATCCGCGTGCGACGCGCATCGGCGATCGCCTCCTTCATCACCTGGAAGGCGAGGCCGGGAAGCTTCAGATCGAGCTGGAACCCCGTCACGCCCGCGCGGGTGCCCGCGAGCTTGAAGTCCATGTCGCCGTAAAAATCCTCCATGCCGATGATGTCGGTGAGAAGAACGCTCCGGCCCTGTTCGTGAACGAGACCGACCGAGATGCCGGCCACGGGCGCTTTGAGCGGAACGCCGGCGTCCAAGAGGGCGAGCGTGGCGCCGCAAATCGAAGCCATCGAGGTGGAGCCGTTGGACTCCATGATCTCGGAGCTCAGGCGGATCGCATACGGGAAGGCGGTCGCATCGGGGATGACGGGCTCGATCGAACGCTCGGCGAGGGCGCCGTGACCGATCTCGCGCCGGCCCGGGGAACCGAAGCGGCCCGTTTCGTTCGTGCTGAACGGCGGGAAGTTGTAGTGGAGGATGAAGCTCTTGGTGTTCTCTCCGCCTCCATAGTTGTCCATCTCCTGGGCGTCGTCGGTCGAGCCGAGCGTCGCGAGGACCAGCGCCTGCGTCTCGCCGCGCTGGAAGATCGCCGAGCCGTGCGAGCGCGGGAGCAGACCCACCTCGCCGTGGAGCTGGCGGAGGTCGGCAAGGCCGCGTCCGTCGCAGCGCCGGCCTTCCTGAAGGATCGCGTCGCGGACCGCGCGTTTCTGCAGATACTCGAACGCCTGACCGATTTCGAACTCGGTGACATCGGGGTATTTCTCGGTGAGGCTCTTGACCACCTCTTCCCGAAGCGCGTTGAGTTTGCCTTCGCGGTTCATCTTGCCGGGAGTCATCAGAGCGGGAACGACCCGCGCGCCGACAAGCGCGCGCGCGTCCTCCAGGACGGCTTCGCGGGGAAGGCGGAGCACGAGGGGACGCTTCGGGCGGGCGGCGGAGGCGGCCAACTCGCGCTGCATCGCGATCATCTCGCGGACGATCCCGTGGGCGAACTCCATCGCTTGGATGAGCGTTTCTTCGGGGATCTCGCGGGCGCTGCCCTCGATCATGAGGATCTCCTCCTGCGTGCCGACATAGACGAGGTCGAGGTCGCTGTCGGGCATCTGCTGATGCGTGGGGTTGGCGACGAATTGGCCCTGGATGCGGCCGACGCGCACGGCGCCGCACGGCCCGTTCCACGGAATATCGGAGACGGTGAGCGCCGCGGAGGCGCCGTTGATCGCGAGGATGTCGGGATCCACCTCGCCGTCGGCGGAGAGGAGGATGCTGATGATCTGCACCTCGTTCATGAACCCCTTCGGAAAGAGGGAGCGCAGAGGGCGATCGATCATCCGGCAGGTGAGGATTTCTTTCTCCGTGGGGCGTCCCTCGCGCTTGAAGTAGCCGCCTGGAAACTTTCCGGCGGCGGCGGCTTTCTCGCGGTATTCGACCGTCAGAGGAAAGAAGTCTTTCTCTGTGGGCTTGATCGCGCCTACGGCGGTGGCGAGGACAATTGTCTCGCCGGAGCGGATGGTGACGGCGCCGTCGGCCTGTTTGGCGAGGCGGCCAGTTTCAATGGTGATGTCGTGTTGACCGATGTGGCGGGTGACGTTGGCGGACATAAGGAGTGATGGGCGCCGAGGCGCCTCCCTCTTCCCCGCTAGAGAACATGGCCCAGCCCGCGCGGCGGGGCGGACTGGGCGATGTGCTCTGGCGCGGTCGTCGGGAGAATCCCGGGTGCCCGGAGTTTTACTTTCTCAGGTTGAGTTGCTTAATGAGTTTCTGATAGCGCGGCGCGTCGGTGCGATGCAGGTAATCGAGCAGGCGCCGCCGCTGCCCGACCATACGGAGCAGCCCTCTTCGGGAGCTGTGATCTTTTTTGTTCCGCTGGAGATGTTCCGTGAGCTCGTTGATGTGGCGCGTCAAGAGCGCGACCTGCACGTTGGAAGAACCGGTGTCCTTCTCGTGGAGGCGATACTCCTTGGCTACCGTTGCTTTGGTCTTTGCGTCCATGGATAAAAAGCCTGCGGCTTCGCGCGGCCCGCTCACGCATCATCTTCCCTCGAACCGAGAGACCTTGACCGTCGGGGGCTTCGCGCAAACCACGAAGCGTGAGCGCACTTTACCGGTCTTCCTCCGCAGACGCAAGGGAGAAATGCGCGCGGGCGCGAATGGATGTGGATTGAACCGCCCCGGAGCGCGGGGGATACTCTCTGGGAGCGCGCGATCGCCCCGCGCCCTCCGCCATGACCTCCGCCCCGTCGAACGTTTCGCAGGACGCCCTTCGAGGAAAGGCGGTCTATCTTTTCGCGTTCGACGTGGCGTACGAAATTCTTCCCGTCACCGCGCCGACGCTCCTTGGGCAGCCGCTGACGACGTTTTCGCTCGACGAAAGCAAGCGCCGGCCGCGCGAGCTTCTCTTCTTTCGACCCCAGATGATCCATTTGCCCGGCCTCGAGCGCCATGGACCGCGCGGCATGGTTCGGCTTCACCGCACCGTCAAGCTGCTGCCGGTCGGCGTCATGAGCGTGGCCGTTTCCGCGGACTTCGAGGCGGCGCGGATCGAGGACCTCGCCGCTTATCACGAACCTTCGTTCGACGGAGAGCCGCTGGAAGATCTGGCTCACGCACTGGCCGCCAAGGCCCTCGACGAGTTGCGCCCGTTCTGCGTCCGCCCTTACGCGCGCCCTTTGAGCGAGGAGGCGTACACCGTTTTTTGCGTCAACGGGCCTCGCCCCCGCGCGTTGGAATGGCTTGCGACCCATCGTCGGGCGATCGCCGCGGCGCTCGCCGAGGAACGCCGAACCGACCGTCTTTCCGATCAGGAGGCCGAGGAAACGACCGGCCGCGCCTTGAGTTATTACCATGAAGATCTCGCCGTCGTGGACTGGGATGCGGCGCTCTTGGTGGACGCCCCCCACGCCTTCGAGGAAACGCTCCATGTGCTCGAGCTGGCCAACGTCCAACTTGCGAGCCTGGAGTCTTACGACCGTTTCCTCGACGCCGTGATCAGCCGGGCTTACAGCGATCTCCGCGCGCGAGGCCCGCGCCGCCGCCGCCGCATCCTCACCGACCTGCGCGAAATCCGCATCGATCTCGCGCGCCTCAACGACGAGATGTCGAACCTCACCAAATTCTTCGGCGATTGGCACCTCGCGCGGATCTACGAACGCGCCGCGGAACGCTTCCATCTCGACGACTGGCGGCGCATTGTCGGAGACAAGCTGCGGATGCTCGATCAGATCTACGAAATGATCCAGCACGATCATTTCAACCGCTGGATGATCGCGCTCGAGGCGATGATCGTCGCTCTCTTTGTCCTCGATGTCGCCCTGCTTTTCCTCGGCCGCCGCTGACCTGCGCGGTTCGCGGCGTCCCCGGCGCGCGCACGGCGAGGCGCGCGAGAGACTTCAGAAGGTTGCGGTTGAGGCGGCGCGCCGCGAGCGGGAGAAGGCGGTGGCGAATCCAATTGCGAGGGCGGGAGAGGTCGCGATTCGATGCGTCGGTCAGAAAAGGAAGGCGTTGGCGGCGGACATAGGCGGCAATCTCTTCGGGCGGAGCGTCGAGAAGAGGGCGCTCGAGGCGCGAGGCGGCTCCATGCGGCCGCGGCGCATCCGGCCAAGCCAAGAGCGGCAGAGGACTGGAGAAGGCCATGCCGCAACGCCCTGGGCGCGCCGTTCCGAGCAGGATGCGCAAGAGAACCGTTTCCGCCTGATCGCCGAGATGATGGGCGGTCACCACGACGCGGAGACGGCGTCGCCCCGCGATCGCGCGCAGGAAACGATAGCGGGCGATGCGGGCGGCTTCTTCGAGGCCGAGGCGATGCCGCCGCGCCAGCGCGGGAACGTTCGCGGCCCCAGAAACGAACGGCACCCCCCAAGCGCGACAGAGGCGGCGCGCCCAGCGCGCGTCGGCTTCGGCGGTCCGCCCGCGCACGCAGTGGTTCAGATGGGCCGCAACGGGACGATGGCCGGCAACGCGCAGCAGATGGAGCAGGGCCATCGAGTCGCGTCCCCCGGAGAAAGCGAGGAGCACGCGCTCACCCGATCGACGCCAACCGAGCGCGGAGGTGGCGGCGCGGAAGCGTTCGTACAAACCTCGCTTTGCGACAAGCGGCGTCGGCCCGCCTCGCGCGGAGCGGGAGCGGGCTCTCCGCCGCGCGCTAGGCCGTCGCGTTTTCAACCTCGACGAACGCCTGGATCACGTCGTCGGGCCCCGCGGCGAAAAGCAGCCGCTCGCGAAGCGCGTCGAGTTTTACCTGGCGGGCGAGGATTCCGACGAGGCGCAGGTATTCGGCCACCATCCGTTTCGGAATGCCGATGAGGAAGAGGAGGCGCACGCTTTCCTCAGCGTGCGGCTCGAACTTGACGCCCGTCCGGAGCCGGCCCATGACGAGAAAGATGTCCTTCGCCTGATCGGTGCGCGCGTGCGGGATGGCGACGCCATGGCCGATCTCCGTGCTGCCGGTGGCTTCCCGCTCGTACAGGGCGCGACAGAAAGAGGGGAAGTCGCCGAGGTTGGGGTGGCCCTTGGCGAGCTGCGCGAGCTGATGGATCGCATCCTCCTTGGTCGCGGCCTCGAGATCGAGGTGGATGAACTCGCGCCGCAGGATTTCCGAAATTTTCATGCGAGCCGCGAAATTAGACCGGATTTTTCGCAACTTCCAAGACGAAAGATCCGGGCGAAGGTCGCCCGGATGGCGAGCAATAGATTTTTCATTTCCCGCGTGGCGGAAGCCGACTCCAAATCGCTGAAGGCGCGCTTCCCAGATTCTCGGGAACCTGGGGGTCGTCGCGGTCGCGGAGAGCGATCCCGATCGGCTTCTCGAGGCTCATTTCAGGAAGAGTTCGATGACAGGGACGGCGACGCTCGATCGAACGGCGGGGAGAGGCCGCGTGAGGGCGGAAGTTTTCCGCCGGCAGGAAAATGGTTGGCGGGTCAGGCGTCCATCCCGAGGCGGACGTTGCCGGCGGCGTGGGCGGTCAGACGCTGGAACCGGCCCAATGAAGTTTCTTGCGGAGCAGGCTGAAGAAGCTCGGTTCCGCGGGCCCGAGCATCTTGACGCGATAGGCGCCGAGCCGCACCGTCACGCGATCGTCGGCGGTGAGGCGATAGGTGTCCTGTCCGTCGAGACTAAGGAAAAGCTCGCCGGGACACCGTCGGACGCGGAGTTCGATAACGGCGCGTTCGCCGAGAACCATCGAACGATGGCTGAGGGTGTGCGGGCAGATCGGCGTGACCACGATCCCCCGCGCCCACGGGACGAGGATCGGGCCGCCGGCCGAAAGCGAGTAGGCGGTCGATCCCGTGGCGGTCGCCAGAATCATCCCGTCGCAGGAGTACGAGTTCAGGAACTCCCCGTTCACGCGGAGATCCATCTCGATGACGCGCGACCCGATCCCGCGCGAGATCACGGCGTCGTTGAGGGCGACGAGTCCCCGGAGGCGACGGCTCGCGCCCCGCACGGAGACCGACAGCGTCGCGTGCTCCGTGAGGCGGCCTCGACCCGCGAGGATTTCCGGAAGGACCTCTTGGATCTTCGCGGGCGCCACCGCGGCGAGGAACCCCAGTTTGCCGAGGTTGACCGCGAGGAGCGGCGTTTCGTGGGGATGCATCGCGCGCGCGGCGCGGAGCACGGTGCCGTCGCCTCCCAACACGACGAGCAACCGGCAGGCTCGCCCCAACTCCGCGACGGGATGTCCGCCGCGGAGGCCGAGGACGCCCGCGAGCTCTTCCTCGACGCGAAAGGCCAGGCGATGGCGGCGGAGCCAGGCAACGAGCGCGCGGGCGACGGACGCCACGCGCCGCTTGTCGAGATTGCCGTAAATGCCGATCGGTTTCATGGAGGCGCCGCGCGGAGCGAGGGACGAAACCAGGCCAGATATTCCACGTTTCCCGCCGGGCCGCGGAGCGGACTCTCCATATCACCGAGCCATGCGGCGTTCAACGCCTTCTCGACGAACGCCCGAATCCGCGCGAGCGCCGCGAGGCGCGCCGCTTCGTCGCGCACGACTCCGCCGCGGGCCACCTGCGCGCGCCCGACCTCG
>JABWAM010000143.1 GCA_013360985.1 Verrucomicrobiia bacterium
GCGCGCAACCGCACGCGCGAACTGTTTTCGAAGATCCTTTCCAACCCGAATCCGAAGTGGGCGTTCAATCAGTCGCCGCTCTTCCTCGAGTTCCTCATGGGGCGGCAAGACTTCGAGTGCACGCCGTGGGGGATGGTCACCTACAACATCTTCGGATGGCAAAAGCCGTGCTACCTCCTCGACGAGGGGTATGTGCCGACGTTCCAGCAGCTTCTCGACGAGACCGAGTGGGCGCGCTACGGCTATCACTCCGGCAACCCGCGCTGCGCGAACTGCATGGTCCACAGCGGGTATGAGGCGACGGCGGTGGATGCGACCTTCTCCTCTTTCAAGCATTTCGCGCGCACGGTGAAGCTCACCCTCTTCGGCCTCAAGGCCAGCCGGCCCGTCGGTCCCGACTTCCAATTCAGGGCGCCGCTCGCGGCCGCTTCCCCGAGCGCGGCCGAAGCTCCGGTGATTCGCGGGTGCGCCGCCATCCGGCCGAAGGAGGATCCGGCCGGCGGAGTGAAGGCCTGAAAGAGGACCGCTGTCCCCGACCCGCCGCCGCGCCACGCGACCGGAACCGAAACTTTCTTCAATGACCAACGCCGACCGTCATGAAACCTTCCACGGCCAGGGCGTGCAACCGATCCTCGGGGATTTTCGCGCCGCATGTCCGATGATCCTTCCTTCTTCCGCCGCCTCATGGATTTTGGGGCTTGGCTTTTGCGGCGCGGCCTTCCATGGGTCTTTCGTCCCAGCGACCCGATGAGCGACCTGAACGAAACGATCCAGAAGGCGTACGACTACCGCGGCGACGTGACGGTCACCCTCAAGGACGGATCGGAAGTCGTGGGTTTTCTTTTCAACCGTGAGATGCGCGCAACCTCCCGCCTTCCGGAGCCGTTCGTCGAGATGATGATCGCGGGATCGGAAGAACGACGGCTCATTCCCCTTTCGAAGATCGCGAAGATCGACCTCACCGGCGAAGACGCCGCCGCCGGCAAATCGTGGGAGGAATGGATGGCCAAACAGACCTCGAAAAAGGCGCATCCGGGGTGAGGGCGCGGGCTGCGGGGGGCCGCGCCGGCGATGCGGAAAAGGCGGCGAAGTTCGCCTAAAGCCTTCATCACGCTTCGTCACGCTCCATGCGCGGCATCTTTTCGTGGCTCGGACGCGGGCTGCTCCTCGCGGGAGGAGGAGCGTTCCTGGCCGTCGTCGGTTTCGCCGCATGGATCGTTCTCGATCCGGCGGACGCAGCCGTTCGGATCGCGGGCTGGATCGCACCGCAGCTCGGCGTGAAAATTGGCTCTGGCCGCTGGAACTCGATCCGTTCCGTCCACTTTGAAAACGTCGCTGTCGGCGAGTTCATGAGGGCGCCCAAGGTGGATCTCGTTTGGTCCTGGCGGCGATTGCTCCATCGCCACCTTGCGGATTTGCGTCTGCAAAACGCGCAGCTCTCGATCGACCTCGCCGAACTGGCGGCGCCCTCCGCCGCGGCGAAGCGCGGCGGCGTCCGCGCGACGGGCCGGGCATGGTTTCTCGACCGGTTGAGCATCGAGCGCGGAGGCTTCGTCCTCGTCGGCGTGGCGCCGAGCCTGCCGCCCCTCTCGCTCGAGGTGGACGGCGAGTTTCGTGACGTCCCGCTCGGGGCGAACGCCGAACCGGAGGAGCGCGCGCGCCGGCGGACGCTCGAGTTGCGCGCGCTGAAGGTCCATTCGCCGGTCGATTACGCCAATACCCTGCTCTACGTGGAGAGGCTCCTCGTGGAGTTCAATCTCGACGGATTGGATCGCCGCGAACTGCAGCGGCTGCGCATCGAGCGTCCGCATCTCGACGTGGACCGCGGCCTGTTCTGGTTTGTGGAAGAGCTTCGCCAAGCCTCGGCCGCCAAGCCGAAGCGAGCAGCCGCGGGGCCTCCCTGGCGGACGCGGCGGCTGGAGATCGTAGAGGGTCGCCTCGACATCACGCGCCTTCGAGAAATTGCGCTCAAATATCCGCTGGAGTTTCAACTGACGCAGGAGGATGTGGATTTGGAAAATCTGAGCCTCGCGAACTTCCGCCTCGAATTGGTGATCCCGGAACAGGACATCTCCTGGGCGGCGCGCGAGCTGGAGTTTCGTCATCTTGGCGGCAAGATCGCCTTCAACCTCGGCAAGGGCGCGGCGAACGACCTCGTCAACACGATCCACGTCGAACAGGTCCGATGGAAAGACCTGCCGCTCGATCAGGCGTGGGTCAGCTTCACCTTCGCGCCGGCGAACATCAGCGGGAGCTTCGGCGGCAAGATCGCGAAAGGGTATCTCAACGGCGGACTCTTCTGCGGTTGGTCGGGGGATGAGCCGTGGAGTTTTTGGGGTGCGGCGGCCAACGTGGACGCGAGCGAAGTCTGCGCGGCGTTCGCCTCGCGGCATTTCCGCATGGAGGGCCGCGCGGAGTTGAAGTTTGCGCTGAACGGCCGAGGGACCGGCCTCGACGGCGCCCTCTCCCTGCGCTCGCTCACGTCCGGGACGATGAACATCGAGGCGATGGATCTCGCGATCGAGAAGGTCGAGAAGAACGCGGTGGGCGTGAAGCGCGAGGCGCTTCGGACGCTCCTCGGCGGCCTGCGCGATTATCCCTATGACCATTACGCGCTCGATGCGCGGTATCTGAAGCCGGACGCGACCTTGACCCTTCGCGCCGAAGGACCGCGCGGGAAACGCTCCGTGGATCTCCGCTGGCATGGGCCGCCCGCGGACGGCGCGCGAACCGCGGATCTCTCGAAGCGCGAGACGCGCATTGAGAAATGAGCCTCTTGCGGACAAACTCTCCCGCGAAGAGACGACCCGCGCGGAAAACCCACGAAGGACATTCCCCCATGAAGCATCCGACCCGATTCCTCCTATTCGCCCCCTTCTGCGCGTGGTTCGCGTCCTGCGGCTGTGCCCCGACCGTGCAGCTCGCGACGCCCGAGCCGCTGAAAGTGGACATCGCGATGAGCATTGACGTGCGCCAGCGCTCCACGGAAGGCGGCGAAAAACGTCCGTTGAACGATACGGAAGTGGCCGCGCTCCGCCGCCGCGAGGCGCGCAGCGGCCAGATCTGGACCATGAAGAACGACGGCGCCGCCGTGGAAACCGAAAAAGGCTATCTCGAAGCGCGGCCCAAAACCGGGTGGAACCCCGCGGATGTGGAAAAGCTGGTCGCCGAGGAGAACGCGGATCGGAAAATCATGTACGAAGCCGAAGCGGTCGCCGAAAGCCGTTCCGTGACCCTGATCGAAGAGGAGGCGGGGCGCCTCCTCCGCCGGCAAGCCTATGGGCGGACCGCGCCGGCGGCGGAGGGGAAGAAGTAGACGCCGCGCTCCTCCGTCGGGAGGGCGCGGCGCATTGAAAGGCGCGCCGCCGCCGCGAGCCTTGCGCGGAACGGCGGGTTGCGGCAGGGTTTCCCCCGCATGCTGGAAAACCTGATCAGCTTCGTTTACGCGGCGGCGGTCGTGCTGGTTCTGTTCAACCTGACGATCTTCGTCCATGAGCTTGGCCATTTTTGGGTGGGGCGCCGCCGAGGGGCGAAGATCGAGCGCTTCGCGATTTGGTTCGGGCCGGCGCTGTGGAAACGGCGCATCGGCGGAGTCGAGTTCCGTTTGGGGTGCATTCCCGTTGGAGGATACGTCGCGTTTCCCCAGCTCGCGATGGAGGCGGTGGAAGGAAAGAGCGAGACGCCGAGCGAAGAGCTTCGGCCGCTCGCGCCGCGCGACAAGATCCCGATCCTTTTCGCGGGAAGCTTCGCCAACGTCCTGCTCGCCTTCGCGATCGCCTGCGTCGTCTGGGTCGTCGGCGTGCCGCGCGACGCGCGCGACCTCGATCTCTCGATCGGCTACGTTCCGGAGGGTTCCGCCGAACGCGCGGCAGGCATCCTTCCCGGCGACCGCATCCTCCGCGTGAACGGCGCGACCGTCCGCGATTGGGACGAGGTCCATCAGAAGGTCGCCCTGAGTCGGTCGAGCCGGGTGCGTCTCACCCTGGATCGCGACGGACGCGAGGTCGAAGCCGAGGTCTTGCCCTCCCGCGATCATCTCTTCGGCCTCCGCCGCCTCGCCGTGGAACATGGCAACGTCCCCGTCGCCGCCGCGCCGCCGTACAAAGATTCGCCGGCCGCCGCCGCGGGCGTGCGGGAGGGCGACGAGTTTCTCGAAGTGAACGGCGCCCGAGTGTTGGGCGCGCGACATCTCGTCGAGATGGTGAGCGCCCGCCCGGACCAACCGACGCGTCTGGTCGTCCTGAGGAAAGGCCAGCGCGTGGAACTCACGGTCATCCCGAAGATGGAGAAGAACGCGCAGGCCGCGCGGATCGGCGTGCCGCTCGACACGAAGCGCGACGAACGCCTCGTCACGATTCATCCGACGCCCTGGTTCCTCATGACGAAGAGCTTTCTCTTGATGGCCGACACGCTCAACGCCCTCTTCCATCCCCGCACCACGGGCGTCGGCGTGAAGGATCTCTCCGGTCCCGTCGGCATCCTCGAAATGCTCTATCGCGTCATCCGCCTCGACCTGCGGCTGGCGTTGGCGTTCACCGTGCTCCTGAACATCAACCTCGCGGTGATCAATCTCCTCCCGATCCCCGTGCTCGACGGCGGGCACATCCTCTTTTCGCTCGTGGAAATGGTTCGTCGCCGCCCGATCCATCACCGGGTGATGGAGGTGACGAACACGATTTTCGTGGCGCTCCTCATCACCTTCATGGTCTACGTCACCTTCAACGACCTCGTGCGGCGGGCGCGCATCGGGAAGTTCGAATCGGAGCAGAGAGCGACGGCGCCGCCGCCGGCGCCTGAATTCGAGAAGGCGCCCGCGCCCGCAAAATGAGGCGTCTGCAGGAGCGAGCGGCGGAGCGGTCCGCGCTCTCCGTTTCGGGCCTCGCGCCCCGCCGGGCGCCTTCCCCGGCGAAGGTCGTCGAAGCCGAAGTTCTGATCCGCGACGTGGCGTTCGGCGGCGACGGCGTCGGGAGCCTGCCCGACGGGCGCATCGCCTTCGTCCCATTCACACTCGCGGGGGAGCGGGTGCGCGTTCGCGTGACGCGGGAAAAGAAGAATCGCGTCGAGGCGAAGCTTTTGGAGGTGCGCGCGCCGTCGCCGGCGCGCGCGACGCCGCTCTGCGAGGTCTTCGGGCGTTGCGGCGGATGCGCCTATCAGCACGCCGATTACGCCGAGCAGACGCGCATCAAGCTCAAGCAGACGCGCGACGCCCTCGAACGGATTGGCCGCCTGGAGGCCCTCCCCGAGATCCATCTCGAGGCGGCGCCGGCGCCCTGGGGTTATCGCAACAAGATCACGATGCACAGCGGACCGGGCGGAGAGATCGGATTCTTTGCCGCGGACGGGCAGAAGGTGGTGGAGGTGACGCATTGTCCGATCGCCGATTCGGCGGTGAACGCGGAGATTGCCCGCCTGCGGCGCTCCGGGCGACGTCCGCGCCACGCGGTGATCGAGAACCTCGCGGAACGACAGGGAAGCCCGGAGGGAAGTTTCGCGCAGGTGAATCGGGCGATGGCCGAACGCCTGCTCGCCTGGAGCCGCGAGCAGGCCGGCGGCGCGCGCCTGCTGGACGCCTACTGCGGCGCGGGCTTTTTCGCCTTCGGTCTCGGCGATCTCTTCGAGGAGGTGTGCGGGGTGGACCGCGACGCGCGGGCGATCGCCGCGGCGACGGCGCGCGCGGCGCGCGAGCGACGCAGTCATCTCCGGTTCTTTGCCGCCTCAGTGGACGAGCGGCTCGGATGGTTTCTCGAAAACGGCGCGCCGGCGCGGACCGTCCTGCTGCTCGATCCGCCGCGCGAAGGGTTGGCGCCGGCGGTCGCCGACACGGTCGCGAACTCGGGTTGCGCGCGGGTTCTCTACGTCTCCTGCGATCCGGCGACCTTCGCGCGGGACCTGGGAAAGCTCGCCGGCCGGGATGGGCGATTCCGCGTCGTTTCCCTGGCGCTCTTCGACATGTTTCCTCAGACGGCGTCCATCGAGGCCGCCGCTCGCCTCGATCCGAGGTGACGTCAGGAGGCGGTCGAAACTTCGGCGGCCTTTTGGGAAATCGCGGCGACGAGCCGGTCGTGAAGGCCGTCGAAGCCGCCGTTGGAGAAGAGGATCGCGACGTCGCCCGGCTTCAATCGCGCCGCCGCTTCGCGCGCAATTTCCGCGGCGCTCGGGAGGTAGTGGGCTTCGCGCCCCTTGGCGCGGAGGTCGCGCATCACGGCTTCGGGATCGAGGCGGTTGTCGGAGGGGAGTTGATCGAGGCGGGCGACCTGCGCCACGAAAACGCCGTCGGCGAGCGCCAGCGCCTCCGGCAGCTCCTTTTGAAAGACGGCGCGGCGCGTGGTGTTGGAGCGCGGCTCGAAAAAGGCCCAGAGCCGTGCGGCGGGGAAGCGGCGGCGCAACGCCTCCAAAGTCTGCCGCAGCGCCGTCGGGTGATGACCAAAATCGTCCACGAGGGTGATCCCGCGGACGACGGCGCGCACTTCTTGCCGGCGTCGGACGCCTTGAAACGCGGCGAGGGCGGCGCGGATCGCGGGAGC